>CAYVZJ010000086.1:0-2164 GCA_964456155.1 uncultured Sangeribacter sp. | reverse complement strand
GCCGAAGGCATGTCCCTACGTTGCTCGGAAGAGACGTCCGGGAGGGTTTAGATTTTGTGGAATAGGGCTCGGAGGCGGAGCTTGAGCACTCCGAGTACGGCTTCGGAGAAGATGCCTCCGGACATTTTGCTTGTGCCTAACTGGCGGTTGATGAAGATGATGGGGATTTCGACAATCTTGAATTTCTTGCAGAAAGTCTGAAATTTCATCTCTATCTGGAAGGCGTATCCTTTGAATTCGATTTTATCAAGGTCTATGGCCTCCAACACCTTTCTTGTATAGCAAACGAAGCCTGCAGTAGAGTCTCTGAGCGGCATTCTGGTAACGAAGCGCACGTAGGCCGAAGCAAAGTATGACATCAGCACGCGACCCATGGGCCAGTTGACCACATTGACCCCGGTGACATAACGTGAGCCGATGGACATATCAGCACCGTTATCCTTACATTCATGATAGAGGCGAGTGAGGTCTTCAGGATTGTGTGAGAAGTCAGCATCCATCTCCATGATGTAGTCATACTGACGCTGAAGAGCCCATTTGAAGCCATGAATATATGCAGTACCCAATCCCAGTTTTCCCGATCGACATTCCAGGAAAAGACGATCAGGGTATAGAGCCATTTTATCACGAACCGCTTGCGCAGTGCCGTCGGGGGAACCATCATCAATTATCAGCAAATCATAACCGTCAGGGAGGGCCATGACAGTGTCAATCATCTTAGAAATATTTTCTATTTCATTATAGGTCGGTATAATAACGAGTACGTCTGACATATTGATGCACATTTATAATTCTATTAATTCCCCAAAATCCGGAGAATTGGAAGCCTTAGCGGCTTTTGAAATACAAAGTTACTAAAAAAAGAAAAAAGGGCATATAAATATGCCCAAAAACTATTATATCTGACTATTTTTGCAGTATTAAGTCAATGATGAACTAAATCTCGTAGATATGAGTTACTCAAAAATAACATTGTATTTCTTAAGGATTTCAACCGGATGGTAAGACTGCTTGGCCAGGCGCAATCCCATATCGCCGGAGTCGTCTTCGCGGTTGATATATGCAATCTCCGGATGGCTTTCCACCACATACTGCGCAAAAGCCTTATTGATCATCTCAAAAGCACCCGGTGCATCACGTAGAGCCTTCTCAATATGCACGAATAGAGTATCACCTTTGATATCTCCAATAGTGAATCCGAGCATTTTGCCGTTGCCTCTCAATATCGCACCGATATATTCAGTGTCACCCTTTATAATCTGGGAAAGCACTTCGCGGTTGAGCGAACGTTCGATAACAGCCATCGGAATGCTATCTCCTTCCTTATCTATAGCATCCATAAATTCTACGGCTTCCGTAGCATTTGCAGCTGTGAGAGGTTCAAGAGTCCAATCCGGAAAAGCGGCAAGAAATTGATTGACGTGATTTCTTTTCTTATTATATTTTTTCCCGGAAAGGGTGCTCAGTTTTTCAGCCGAATAGAGATAATCCCCCATGTTTTCAATTTCTTCAATCTTGAGGGGATTGAGGAGTCTGAACTCTTCGAGAGCATATTCAGGCACGGCTGAGAAAATGAGTTTGGAGTCATGATCAAGACAATAATATTTCAACACGGTGACTGCAGTAGTCAAATCCATTGAGCCAATCGGAAGAGAAAATGCATATTTGGAAAAATCATTTTCCACATGTCCCCTGATAAAGAGAGTATCCTCAATAATGGCAAACTGATAATCAAAGAGCTTCACCCACATAAGAATGCCTCCGTAAGAGAAATCGGTAGTACGACCGGTATCCTCCTTAAGAATTTCAAATATACGTGGCATATCCTCCTGTGTTACGGGACGGAATACGAGGTTTTGAGCTAATTGTCGCGCTCTATGTTGCAAAAGCGAGTCGGCAACGATTGAGGAATTGAGTATAACATCTGTATTATACTCGTATTTTTCAGCATTACCGACAGCGGTATTGAAGAAGTTGTTATGGTAAGGAAGTGTATTGTTCATAGTCGGAATTCTTAGTTTATCATATCAACGCTTAAAGGTGTAAAAGGGTTGAGGAGTGGGAATGATAAAACTAAGAGGATAAGTCAAGTATTTATGACTTATCCTCTTGTGATCCGTGCAGGATTCAAACCTGCAACCTTCTGATCCGTAGTCAGATGCTC
>CAYVZJ010000085.1:0-2301 GCA_964456155.1 uncultured Sangeribacter sp. | reverse complement strand
AATAATTTATGACAAACACATATCACTATACCGAAGACTCTTACGAGCAGACAGTTCTTGACTTGTTCAGAGAATTAGACTATGAGGTGCTTCATGGACCCAATGTCGATGTCGTAACAGGGCGCGACCTCTCGGATGCCACTATCCCAGGCAAACTGCACGAGGCAATGATACGCATCAATGGCGCAGAGAAAGCTGCCGCTGTCGAGGAAGCTCTGCGTAAGGTGCATGAGTTGTTCTCCCGACCGTTAGTACAGGCAAATGTGCAGATGACCGACTGGCTTCAAAACGGTGTTGACGTGACTTTCAAGACCGGCGACGGCACACTGCGCAGCGACCATATAAGGATACTCGACATCGAAAAACCTGCAAACAACACATTTCAGGTTGTCAATCAATGGACAGTAGTCAACGGTCAGGCGCGTAAACGAGCAGACATAGTGGTATTTGTCAACGGTCTTCCCATATCCGTAATCGAGTTGAAATCGCCGAGCCGCGAGGTAACTAATTCCGAAGAGGCTTATCTACAACTGCAAAACTATATGCGACAGGTGCCGCAGTTGTTCACCGCTGCTCAGATGCTCGTTATTAGCGACATGGCAGATACTCAAGTGGGTACAATCACCGCTTCACTCGACCGATATATGGAATGGAAAACAACCGATGGCTCGTATGAAAGTACCGCCATCGCCGACTTCCAGACTTTTTTTGAGGGTATATTTGACCGCAACAGACTGATTGACATTATAGCTGACTTCTCTCTATCAATGGGCAGCGACACAAAGAAAGCCCGTATTCTTGCCGGATATCATCAGTATTTTGCTGTCAAGAAAGCTATGCAATGTACGCGCGATGCGCTTGGCCGCAAAGATGGCAAAATCGGTGTGTTCTGGCACACTCAGGGAAGTGGTAAAAGCCTTTCGATGGTGTTTTATGCGCACCAGTTGCTTAAAAATCTGCTGAGCGCCACAATTCTTGTACTCACCGACCGTCTTGACCTTAACGACCAGTTACATTCCACTTTTGCGGCTTGCAGCGACTATCTGCGCCAAACGCCTGTCAAGGCCACCGATGGAGACCACCTTTATGAACTGCTCGAAAAGCGTAAGAGCCACGGCATTATCTTTGCAAACATTCAGAAATTTAAGGATCGTAAAGAGCCAATTACACTAAGGTCGGATGTCATAGTTATGAGTGACGAGGCCCACCGCTCACAAAGTAATGTCAAGACCAAAGTTGACAGCGCAACCGGCGAGTTGAAACTCGGCTTTGCTGCAGTCGTGCGCAAGTTGCTACCCAACGCTGCATTTATAGGCTTTACTGGCACTCCCATTGAGGCCGATGACAACGACACCCGCGAGGTATTCGGCAACTATATTGATATCTACGACATGACTCAGGCTGTGGAGGACGGTGCTACAGTTCCGGTCTACTACGAAAGCCGTTTAATCAAACTTAATCTTGATGCCGAGACGCTACGTCTGCTCGACCATGAGTATGACAAACTCGCTGAAGAAGGAGCAGAAGAAGATGACCTCAAGCGCTCCAAGCAAGAGAACGCACAGTTACACGCGTTGCTGCATGCACCGGAGACAATTGATACTCTCTGCCGCGACATAATAGAGCATTATGAGAACAACCGGCAGGATCATCTTTCCGGCAAAGCCATGATTGTGGCTCTCGACCGCGCAACAGGTATTGCCATCTATAAGAAGCTCATTGAACTGCGGCCGCACTGGAAAGATATAATCGGCGTGGTAATGACGCAAGGCAACCAGGATCCTGCGGAATGGAACGACATCATCGGCTCGCCGGCTCACAAGCAGGAACTTGCTCGCCAGTTCAAAGATAATAATTCCGCGATGAAAATTGCGATTGTCGTGGATATGTGGCTTACAGGTTTTGACGTGCCGAGCCTCGCTACAATGTATGTGTATAAGCCAATGAAGGGGCATAATCTGATGCAAGCCATAGCTCGCGTGAACCGTGTGTTCCCTGAAAAGAGTGGCGGCCTCGTTGTTGACTACATCGGTATAGCCCAAGCTCTTAAAAAGGCCATGCATGACTATACAAACCGCGATAAAAAACGGTTTGGCGACCCGGACATAAAGAAAACAGCACATCAGGAATTTATTGCGACCCTTGACCGCTGCCGTGAATGCATGAACGGTTTTGATTACTCAGACTTCGCAACCTGCTCGAACCTGCAACGTGCAAATCTCATTAAAGGTGGTGTTAATGTGCTGCTCGACCCCAATAATATTGTCAGCACACGATGCGAGGGTAATGTTACAAAATATG
>CAYVZJ010000084.1:0-2648 GCA_964456155.1 uncultured Sangeribacter sp. | reverse complement strand
CCGCACACATCGCGCAGCACAAATCCGTCACGTATCTTCATAATCGTCGGTATATCGCTAAAATCTGTGTTCTGACGGGACACAGCTCACTCCAGAGCCGCGAGGCCATGCGCCGCCATAAAGTGTATAAATCTCTCTTCTTTCCGTCGGGCCCTACCACATGAGTGGTGCGGGCCTTGATATCGGTAGCAGTGCACTCCTCCACTCCCGTGATGTTACCGTCACCCATCAGGGTAACCCTCTCCCCATCGACGCGTATGATACGGTGGAGCACATAGCGGCCCCCGTCGAGCCGGGCAAGCACCACATCACCTCTCTTCGGGAGACGTGGCTTTTCGAGGATCACACTGTCGCGTCCACCTGCAATGAACGGGGTCATGCTGTTACCGCGCACCGGAAGGGTGACGCTCAGGCCACTGTTGACAAGCCGTTCCACTTCGTTTATAATCTCGTTGTCAGTCATCGCAGCTTGTTGTTACGGCTGATTTGCATACCTCGGCGGCCTCGCTGTCGGGGCGACAATCAAGTTGCCACACCGGTACGGCAGATGCAAGTGTGCTCTCCGTGGCATGGAGTCCGTCGGCGATTCGTTTGTCCCAACGGTTGCCGCTGATACTCGGCATGATGGCGGCATAGGCACTGACCCCATGCAGACGCCGTATGCCGTTTTGCGTGCCCCGGCTGAGCCTTACAATAGCTCCCAGAGGGTAGCTGACGTTGCGGTAACATGCCGTCTTGCCGCTCCATGGCGTGCCATAGACCGTGGCTCGGCCATCATCAGCAATGCGCACTACGGGGTTATCGTCGTTGACAAGCTCCGTCCCGGCGATGTGGCGCAGCCATAGCTCTGCATGGGTGCTCTTGCCTGTGCCGCTCGGCCCAAGAAAAATGTATCCCTTCCCGTCGAGGCTCACCACTGCCGCGTGAAAGAGCGCTGTCCTCATTCCGGCGGTGGCGAGGGCATACATCACCATCAGGGCGTTGTCGATTGCCACCTGCCGATACTCTCCGGTCATGGTGAGGCGCCCCCTGCGATACTCCTCGCTGCACACGAGCCAACCTGCTGTCACCCCGAGCCACCGGAACTCAAACATCGTAAGCCCCTCCGGAGTCTTGCCGCAGATGATTGTCTGGCAGTCGTCCTCCTGCCGCATCTCCTCGGCATACTCCACTCCCGGGCCACTATCCACACTAAGTGCGAACACCGGAGGAAGTGACGGATACGCTTCAACAAAAGGATCATAGTTTGGCGGCATCCGGAAGTCATCGCTCCCGGATGTCACGCAAAATCTATGTCCGCCCACGACAAAGTGTCCCACAGTTTTCATTTGGTGAAGTTAACTTGCAAAGTTAACGATTTCAGCGCAATTGCCATCACTTCCCTATGCGACAATTTCCCGCTGCCATGCGACAATTTCGCAGTTCACCATTCGACAAGTCTCGTTATAGCTCCTATTATGACATAAAAATAGTGTTTTACAATTATTAGCAGTTTATTTCCTTCCGAACCTCAAAATAACAATAAATCAGATTACAATAAATCAGAAGGAGCAACCACCAATTCATTGAGCGAGATTCCTCTCTTTTTCAGATATTCACTGAAGTTCTTCACCTTATAGTCGCTTACTTTTCTTAACTTGCAAAGCTTGATACCATTGTCGGCATAAATTTTGTATACAAGCTCTGAACAGTACATTCTCTTATCCGTCCAACTGAAAGAAGTATCATATTTTTTACCGATATATTTCTTCAGGTTAATCTTAAAATTCTTAATCGGACATTTCTTGACCTTCACATGCTTTCCAACTCCCCTGTTAATCCATTCATTCACAGGAGTCAACTTAACCGTATTTGATGCTTCAAGCACATAGTCTTTCCCATTCTTTTTATAGATTATCCCGCAATGTGTATAACGGGAGCCGGTTGCTGCCTTGATATATTTTGACTGAGCCGACTTACTCTCTTGAAACAGAATATCTCCTTGATTGTAACCAAAAGCAACATTGAGTCCACAAATAAGAAGCAATATTAAAACTTTAATTTTCATAACCGTTTTCTACCTGATTATTTTAATTTATTCAACTGAGGGATCGGATTCAAATAGAAGAATTTCTACTGTATCAACATAAGGAAGCCCCCCAGGATAACCATGGTAACGACCAGCAGTATCTTACTCTTCTTTTTCATTATCTTCATTTTATTGTCTTAAAACAGGTTCACTATTAGATACCGAAGAACTGAAAAAGTAAACAAGAGATACCCTTACCTTACAAATAGAAACCGTGGTTTCGGAAACCACGGTTTCTATTATATCTTCAAGGTAATCTGTGACGTTGAACATCGCGCACAACGTCAGAGGTCACATACTTGCTCTCTACGGAATCCTATTTACTTAATTTCGGCAATAAACCAAAGTAATTGCCGAAATTAAGTATTCAATTCAAGGAAATTTCCCATGACCCCGGTGGAAGTTATGCGAAAGGGTTTAAACTCTTTGTCTACCAATACGTTAAAATTCTTGAAAATCACGGATGTTCCCTTTTGCACACCCGGATATTTCAATGTTCTTCGTATATCTATAACGCCAAGATAGAATAATAGTCTGATTTAAGGACATTTCCGGCGTTAAAAATTGTCATCATCCGCCA
>CAYVZJ010000083.1:0-2844 GCA_964456155.1 uncultured Sangeribacter sp. | reverse complement strand
CAAAAACTGAAAAAATAACTTGACTTTTGTTTGCTGGTAATAAGATATTTTTTTGTAATTTTGCAACATCCCCATGGATAGAGTGCCTTAGAGAAGGACAAACACTGGTTATCTATGGGTTATTAAACATACGAAAGGCGTTTACCTGACGCTTTATTTCTTGGCTCTAAGAAACTACCACTTTCAAAATCATAGTCAAGAATGAAGCAATAGTAGACGCCCCTTGAGTGCGTTTATGTATACCATCTTATTTTATTTGAAATAGGATGGATGATATACATATACTTACTTATCGGGGTTGATTCTACCATTGCTCGTTCAACTATGATGGGCTGTGGTAGGCCTCTTAGAGCGGAATGAGCAAAGGTGTGGCTCCCCGTTTTTCGTTTAGAGGTCTTGAATTATGCCATTTTGGAGAGTCGATGGCTGTGAAAGCGAACGACGGATTATGGAAAAACTTCATATGAGAAGCTCCGACAAGGTGGATGCAAATGTGGCTAAGATATCAGCCATATTTCCTCAATGCGTGACTGAGCGAATAAATAAGGATGGTAAATTAGAGCACGCCATAGACTTCGAAAAACTGCGGGCTGAACTATCTAAAGACCTAGTTGAAGAAGGGGAGGAACGGTATCAGTTTACCTGGCCGGACAAAAGAGCAGCTTCTCGACTTGCCAACATTCCTACATCCATGACCCTTCGTCCTGATATTGACGCTTCGGTTGATTTTTGGAATACTCAAAATCTCTACATCGAAGGGGATAATCTCGAAGTACTGAAAGTGCTCCGAGAGAGCTATCTTGGCAAAATCAAGATGATCTATATTGACCCACCCTATAACACCGGTAATGACTTTGTATATAACGACGACTTCGCTCAAGGTAAGGATGATTTCGAGGCTACCAATGGACTCTTTGATGATGACGGCAACCAAGTCCTCGACCCCATGCAGCGTAACACCGAGAGTAATGGTCGCTTCCACACCGACTGGCTCAATATGATTTATCCTCGCCTGAAAGTCGCCCGCGACCTGCTCACTGATGATGGTGTTATCTTCATCTCAATAGATGATGGTGAACTTGAAAACCTTAAACGCATGTGTAATGAAGTTTTCGGTGCCTCCAATTTTAGAAACACCATCTTAGTTCGGAGAAGAATTAAAAGCCTTAATTCGCAGTTTGCAGATAATGGATTAATAAGTCTTAATGTGGGCTTCGAATATATACTGGTTTATTCAAAATCTGACAAGTTCCTTATGAAGGCTCTGCGTCAAAAGAAAATAGATGCCTCAACGAAAGGAAGATGGGATGTGTTTTGGAGTAATGCCGATAGACCAACAATGCGATATGACATTCTTGGCTTTACTCCAACTACCGGGCAATGGCGTAATGGTAAAGACAAAGCAGATAAGGCTGTGGAAAACTATGTTCTCTATGAAGAACAATTCGCGGATAAAATGTCCTTAGAGGAGTATTCCAAGAAAACAGGTATCAATGATTTCATCAGACGGATTCCAAATGGTACTGGTAAAAACGGAGGTGTTCAGCATTGGGTTGCTCCTTCTGAAACGGCTTTGAGAACAAGTAATTGGACTGATATTGAAGTGTCTCAGATAAGTAAAGAGATTGAAATCCCTTTTGATAATCCCAAGAGTCGACAACTCATAGCCGAGCTTATCCGACTTTCAGAATATTCATATACTGACATAATACTCGACTTCTTCAGCGGAAGTGCTACTACTGCCCACGCTGTAATGAAACTCAACGCCGAGGACGGCGGACACCGCAAGTTCATTATGGTGCAACTTCCCGAAGTGACCGATGAAAAGAGCGAAGCTCGCAAAGCCGGTTACGAAACCATCTGCCAAATTGGTGAGGAACGCATACGCCGTGCAAGTAAGAAAGTTAAAGAGGAAGCTGAGCTTATGGCGCAAGATTTAGATATAGGCTTCCGCGTTCTTAAACTTGACTCGTCGAATATGGAAGACGTGTTCTACACTCCAGAAGAATTTGACGAGACCAAAATTGATGGCTTGATTGATAATGTGAAGTCCGACCGCACTCCACTGGATCTTCTGTTCCAAGTAATGCCTGAACTTGACATTGAACTTTCCGCTAAGATTGAGGAAAAGGAAGTGAACGGCAAGAAGGTATTCTTCGTGGACGACACATACCTTATCGCCACTTTCGACACCGATGTCAATGAGTCGACTGTTACCGAGATAGCCAAGATGCACCCGCAATACTTTGTAATGCGTGACTCCTCGGCTGCAAACGACAACGTACTCGACAACTTCGATCAGATATTCAAGCATTATTCACCCGACACCATCCGCAAGATACTTTAATGCCATGAAGTTCAAGTTTAAGATACAGGGATATCAGACTGAGGCGGTGAAGAATACGACCGATATATTTGTCGGGCAGCCAAGCCGCGACCCCTCGAAGTATCGCCGTGACCTTGGTAAGCGAGGTTCGGGGGTGATCCGTTTCGAGGGTGACGATGACGGTTATCGTAATGCTGACGTGGAGCTGTCCTCCAAGCAGTTGCTAACCAATCTTCACTCGGTACAAACCACAGCGGGTGTGCCGATCTCGAAGTCTCTCAGCAAGATCGACGGACTCGGAGCCGTCAACCTTGATGTCGAAATGGAGACCGGCACAGGCAAGACCTACGTATATATCAAGACGATGTTTGAGCTCAATAAACTCTACGGATGGTCGAAGTTTATCATCGTTGTGCCGAGCATCGCTATCCGCGAGGGTGTGGCAAAGTCGTTCCGTATGCTTGAAGAACACTTTATGGAGCAGTACGGAAAGAAAGCACGTTGGTTTGTCTACAACA
>CAYVZJ010000082.1:0-3282 GCA_964456155.1 uncultured Sangeribacter sp. | reverse complement strand
GAAGAAAAACTACTGCTGCTATCAGCCAACCTCTCAACCTTTCATTAGAAGTTTCAGCGCGTACACGCTCCCTTTCATGTAATTGGTAATTGTATTGGGTCTCTTGAGTTAATGCTAATAGATGTTCATTGTGATTAAGATATGTTTCAATACAAGAGCGATAGTCAGTAATATAATTGAATAAGGTATCCTGAGGGATATATTTTCTACAACCGGGTCTAAGTACCATCTTATACCCAATTTGACGTACATCAGGATCTCCTGAATTAATAAGTTCTTGTGCATACATATAAGCTGTATCCGTAAGCCCCTTAGCATAATAAATACTACAAGCTATGTCTAAAGCTGCTCTACGCATTACAGGATGCACTCGTTCAGGAACACCCCTTATCATAAGAAGAGCTGAATCTACTTTTCCTATCATATATTTGATATCTGCTAAATTCATTTCTGACTTAGCCTTATAATAATCGGGTAAATTCTTGCTCATTTCCCAAGCATCTATAAAATACATTTCTGCCAAAGCATATTCATCTGCCCGAAGACTGATTCCTCCTAAAAGCTGCAGGTCATTGACTATCCCAACTGTATCTTTTTGTTCAAACCTGATAGCTATAGACTCCTTAATATAAGGTTTCGCTTCTTTATAGAGACGTAACGTGTTAAGAAGTCTACCTGTCTGACTAAGAATGCGGCATTTCAGATCATAATCTTTTGAATCAGCAGGCATGTTCTCCAACGCTTCGTGGAAGTACTGAAGTGCCGTCGGGTAATCACCCATATCACTGTATACTCTTCCACCGTAGTAGAGAACCTCGGGACAGCGCTCCTTTTCATGTCTACGGTAATAATCGATAACATCTAAAATCAGACTGTCTGAAGTGTGCCGGATATAGGCTTTATCCCTTGCTTTCACTTTCAGAAAGTCATGGAAGTGACGGTCTGCGCCTGACAGACTCGTCACTTCTATTGAATCAAGACGTGCCAACGCCTCTTCCGGTTGTTCTGACACAATAGTGGCTATCTCAACCAATCGGGAGTCATGACTTTTATGTGAACACCCGACCAGACAAATCAACACCACAACTAATGGGACTATACTATATAAGATTCTCATTTTTCTATATTGTCGATGAGATCTCACTAACCACACTTGCCAAGGATCTTCTTCTGACATTTACATATAGCTTATTTACGTGCGGATGCCACAGCCTCGGGTGTCCATCTGCTGAAGAAGCGCATGACTTTCTCTTTGTCATATCCCTCTCCTGACTCCAGATAGCCTGAATCCTGAGTATGGATCACGATCCCCTCCTCATCGAGCACAATAAGCACAGGATAACCGAAACGCACAGGATTACCCAATCTGCGAAGCATCTCTTTGGTGGCGTCATCTTTCACATCACCACTGTTGGCTCTCGGGTTGTAGTTGACATGGATAAACTCGTAATTATCATCCACAAGTTGTTTTATCTCCGGATCGGCATTAACAAATTTGGCAAAACGAATGCACCATTTGCACCAGTTGCCTCCCAATTGAGCCACCACAAATTTGCCATTGCCCTTAGCCTTGGCAATAGCTTCAGTGATCTGTTGATTCGGATCGATTGTCTCGTCGTAAACCTTTACCGGACCTTGTGCATAAACACCGATACCGATGGCCACAGCCATAATAAAAATAATAATTCTCTTCATTTTGCTTGATCAGTTTAAAAGTGTTATGTTATATTGTTAATATAGCTTACTCCAAATCTACCACCGTAATTCCGGCACCGCCGAAACGCACATCCTCATCGTGAAAATCAGCCACATTGGGGTTTGCCTTAAGCTGTTGGCGGATAAGTGTCTTAAGAATGCCGTGACCTGTGCCGTGCAGAATGCGCAGACGGCTTGCATTGAATTGCACCGCATCATCCAAAAAATAGGTGACTGCCTGCAGCGCCTCGTCGGCCCGCATGCCTCTCACATCTATCTCATTGCTGAAATTCAACTGACGTTCCCGACTCTCGTTGGTGGTTGTGGCCGACACGGACATCACTGTTGCAGAAGCTGTCTGCTTGGGTTTCTGAGCAGCCTGAAGTTTGTCGAGCTCCACGATAGTACGCAACGCCCCGAACGCTACTTCTGCTTTCTTGCCCGACACGCTGAGAATTTTTCCGACAACACCACCGTTTGACATCCTCACATAGTCGCCTGCTTCCAATGATTTCTTCACCGGAGCCGCTGTTTTCTTCTGTTCTTTCCGTTGCTGCTCCGTTTTCTTACTCTTATGAGGAAGTGGCTTGAGCACCTCGGGCATCTCTACAGGTGTATCCTCATTTTCAAGGCTGCGCTTATAGTCCTCAAGTTCTTTACGCACCTGCCGTGTACGCTCTTTCTCAGCCTGAGCTTTCCTGATCTCATGAATCGAGCGTTCTATTTGAGCATTGGCCCCTGCGAGGATCTCTTTAGCCTCATCTTTCGCGGCACGGATTATGGCGGCCCGCTGTGTCTTGAGATCGCTCGAACTCGACTCGTAGGTCTCGAGCAGTTTGTCAAGTTTATGCTCTTTCTCTTTTATACCAAGACGTTTATTGGCCCAGTAACGCCTGTCGCGCTGGATATCGAGCAGATATTTATCCATATTGACGTAGTCGCTCCCCACAAGTTCACGGGCACGGTCGATGACTTCACGAGGCAATCCGGTGTTGCGGGCAATCTCCAACGCAAACGAGCTGCCCGGATTGCCTATCGAGAGCTGGAACGTAGGGCGAAGATGCTGACGATCATAGAGCATGGCTCCGTTCACAAATCCCGACTCCGTATCGGCGAAGGTCTTCAGATTCTGATAGTGAGTGGTGACAATACCCATGCAACGGGTCTTCCCCAAGTCGGTAAGAATGGACTGGGCGAGAGCCCCTCCTATTTGCGGTTCTGTGCCTGAACCCATCTCATCGGCCAGTATCAGCGTCTTTGAATTGGCATTCAAAAGGAAGTATTTCATATTGGCGAGATGTGAGGAATAGGTGGAAAGGTCATTCTCAATGGACTGCTCATCACCGATATCAATAAAGACACTTTCAAAAATGCCCATGTGGGAATTGGAATACAATGTAGGCAGCATACCGCATTGCATCATATATTGCACTACCGCCACAGTCTTCAGGCACACGGATTTACCTCCGGCATTAGGCCCGGAAATAATTAGTATGCGTCTCTCTTCGCTCAGATTGATATTCAAGGGCACAGGTTCACGCCCCTGATGACGAAGCGTGAGAAGCAGACCGGGATGTATGGCATGAT
>CAYVZJ010000081.1:0-3360 GCA_964456155.1 uncultured Sangeribacter sp. | reverse complement strand
TAAAAACAAATATAATTCATGCAAGGAATGGAAGCTCTCGGCAGTGATGTCGGGGACTTTCTTTAGGGAGTTGCGGCACCGCCGCCGCGCTATCGTGAACGGACTTACTTCGACAATTGCATGGATATGATTGGGCATAACGACAAATAATGGTATGTGCACTTCATGATGATGAATTTCAGGATTAGATAATTCATTTTCCACGATTTTGCCGATTTGCGATAAGATCATTTTCCCATCGTGGATATGACCGAAATAATGGATACGATTCAAGGTACAGATTGTTATGAAAAAGCACCGGTATCGTAATCAATCCACTTTGCGCGAGGGCTTTTTCTGGGATTATCGTTCATTGTTATTTGCTTATTATTTAATTGGATTCGGACATGGCACGCTATGCGGAGGTTCGGACATAGGTTCGGACATGGCACGCCATGTCTCTACAAGGAGGGGCGACAGCAAAGGTAACATTTTTTATTGAAAGGGGGGCTAAGATAGCTTGATGTGGACATTCTTTTATATTTTTATATTATATTTGCATGACTAAATACAAGACCATTAATATTAGTAACTATATTAATATACGGAATTATCAGCATGGCATATATTATAACCTCTTTCCGTTCTATAACAAGATTGGCTGTAACGGCGATACTTGGGGTGTCGGCTCTGACGGTGTCGGCTCAGAATGACACGGCGAATGATACTGTTGGAGCGCCGGAGGATAAGCGGCTTACGTCAAATGCTTTGGGGCATGAGGAGGCTGTTCGGGATGTGCATATTATTTCGGTGGGTGGCGCGAATGAGGCTGTGGCTCCGCGGGATTCGGCTGAGAGCCTGATTCGTACGTTTTATCTCGACCAGTATCGGCAGTTTCATGATCCCGAGGCTCCGCATTTCATGTTCATGACCAATGACGCCAACCTCGTGATGGGCGTCGGCGGAAAGATTTTCATGCGCGGATGGTTTGACTGGAACGGCACGCAGGACACCCCCGACTTCTATCCTTTCAATATAAAGATACCGGCAGACCCGGCAGACTACAAGGGATTGGGAGGGTCGATGTCTCAGACCCGTATTTTCTTCACCTTGATAGGCAGACGCAAAAAGTTACGCTATCAGGCATATCTGGAGGCAGGCTTTTCCGACCGTACATTCATGCTTCGTCAGGCATATCTGCGCCTGAATGACTTTCTGATAGGCTACACCTATTCCGGCTTTATGGACCTTAAGGCGCTAATACCCACCGTGGATGCCCAGGGACCCAACGGCCAGCTCTTCAAGAGGGCTATTCAGGCAAAATATTTTCATTCCTTCAAATCAGGCTGGGGTGTAGGCGCAAGCATGGAATTGCCCTCTGTGCAGATGACGCCTCAGGAAGGCTATTCGATTAACAGCAAGAGTTTCCTGCCTGACTTCAGCATATCCGGTGAATATGCATGGGACGGAGGATTAAGCCATGTAAGACTGGCGGCTCTGTCACGACTGATGTGTTATCGCGACCTTACCTCAGGTAAGAATTGCAACGTCTTCGGATGGGGCGTGCAACTTTCAGGCGTCTATAATATAATCCGGCCTCTCACTTTCTATTATTCAGCGGCAGTAGGTCACGGCATCGGTTCATATCAAGGCGACCTCGCTATGGCCGACTATGATCTCGTGGCCGACGCCATGACTCCCGGTAAGATGATAGCTCCGCTATGCATGGGTATAACCGCAGGTATCCAGTACGATTTCTCACGTCGGTTTTTCGCTTGCCTGGGCTTTGGCGAAGCTCAATACTACGGACGGAAACATCTCAATCCAACCGATTACCGCTACGGACTCTACGGCAATGCCAACTTCTTCTGGCGCATCAGTCCCCGGTTTCTCTCCGGCATAGAATATATCATAGCCAAGAGGAAGGACTTCAGCGGCGCGAGTGCCTGCTCTGACCGCATCGGTCTCCTCGTCACTTTCAGCTTCTGAGGAAGCAACTTAGCGACAACTATCTATAACTATCAGATATGAATATAAAGAAACGTAACGGCATGCGTACGGCAGCCGTGATACTGATTTTTGCAGCCCTATCGGCATCCATGGTATCCTTAGCCTCCCGATTTTATGAGACATGGGACTGGCAACATAAATATAAAGGAGAAAAAATCATGCCGGATGACTGGACATGGGGACCGGATATCCTCCCCGGTTTTGAATCCGAATTTATCAAAATGCCGGATGCCTTTGATGGTCCGGTGCGATGCACTTTAATTCGCAAATTAGCTCCCCGAAAGACCAAAAAGGCCTTCCTGTACGTCCACGGCTTCAATGATTATTTCTTTCAAAGCGAGATGGGCCAGAGGATGGTAGACTCCGGCTACAACTTCTATGCCGTAGACCTGCGCCGTTACGGCAGAAGCCGTCTGCCGTGGCAATATCCCTTCAACGTCAGGAAGATGGATGAATATTTCGGTGATATCGACTCCGCCCTCAGCCGTATAAGACGCGACGGCAACACGGACATCACTCTGGGCGGTCACTCCACCGGAGGATTGACGGTGTGCTATTTTGCCGCAATGCGTGGACGTCGCACCGGCGTGAACCGCGTGGTGACAGACTCACCCTTCCTTGAATGGAATTTCTCACCCTTCATGCGCAATATCGTGGCTCCGATGATAGGGGCTTTTTCGCCGCTCTCCCCCAACGCCAAGATAAAGCAAGGTCACTGCGACGGCTACGCCTACAGTCTTCTCAAGCAGTATGACGGCGAATGGGAATATAACACCGACTGGAAGATGATATACTCTCCGCCGGTGACCATGTCATGGGTAGGAGCGATCACACATGCTCAGAAACAGACAATGAAACATAAGGATTGGGTTACTGTACCTCTACTGATTATGACCTCCAGCAGGGCTATCAACGGCTGCAACTATACGCCGGAATTCTCTACGGGCGACTGCGTGCTCAATCCGCATGATATACGTCGTCGTGGCGAGCAGTTGGGCGTTGACAGCCTGCGGATGGTGTGCGTCATCGACAGCGGCCTGCATGACCTGATCCTGAGCAGAAAGCCTGTACGCGACAATGCATACGACGCCATGTTCCGCTTCATGCGTAGTTATTGAGATTTTAAACATGCAGGAGGCATTGTCCGTACGTTGCTCTGTGGGGATTTTCAAAAAAAGTTTGAAAAAAATTGGAATAAATTTGGTGGAATTAAAAAAAGTGATTAACTTTGCAACGCTTTGAGAGGGCAACGCCCTTGAAGAAGTATAAATGGTGAATGTAGCTCAGTTGGTTAGAGCGACGGATTGTGGTTCCGTAGGTCGTGGGTTCGAGACCCATCTTTCACCCTCCCCTTAACCAACTCCCAACTCC
>CAYVZJ010000080.1:0-3375 GCA_964456155.1 uncultured Sangeribacter sp. | reverse complement strand
ATTAATGTTAAAAAATGTAAATTTAGGTGAATTTCGGGCTTTTTTTTCTACTTTTGTATTCAACAAAATCTATCCTCTATCGGGGTGTAGCGCAGTCCGGTTAGCGCACCTGGTTTGGGACCAGGGGGTCGAAGGTTCGAATCCTTTCACCCCGACAAAAAAGGCTAAGTCATTTTGACTTAGCCTTTTTTTATTGATAGTGAGCAATCTAATTATTTTTGGATTTGGATTGTGGAGGGGGTGGCGGCGTTGATTGGGAGGATTACTGTGAGGGTTGTGCCGGTCAGGGCGTAGCCGTACTGGCGGATGGCCTTCGGTGAGATGGCCTTCTCTAAGGTGATGCCGTCAGCTATGACACTTCGCGGGGCTTTTGCTCCGAAGCCGGGGATCTCAAGAGTGAGCATCCTTACCTCCGGCATGTCGGGATAACTACCCTTTGATGAAACTTTTACCTCTATCTTTCCATTCTTCTCCACGCCGGTGAAGGTGGTAAGCTGATATTCACCCTTCTCGAGGGAAACGGGACTCTCACGGTCGTCCATAAAGGCCGTGAAACTCGTCTCCTCCGCCGAGGGATAATAGCGTACATTTACCAATACCGGATTAAACTGAGTGACATTCTCGATTGGCTGAGTGTACTGCGGGATAAAAGCACCCTTTCTGACAAAGAGCGGCATTTTCTCGAGCGGTGCAGGCACGACAGCGGTAGTGCCGCCTTTATACTTACGCGACGCGTCATACCAGTCTATCCATTCTCCGGCCGGGAAGAGCACTTTGCGCGACTTGACACCCGCCTCCATCACGGGAGCGACAAGCACATCATCTCCCCAAAGGTATTCATCTGCTATCTGACTGTATTTCTCACCGGGATTGTCACCACGGAAATTGAGCGGGCGGGCTTGCGGCCAACCGTATCGTGCATTCTCATATGCGAGAGTGTAATTATACGGCAGCCACTCATATCTCATGCGTATGTACTGCTGAGTGATCTTCTCCACCTCCGGATAATGATAAGGCTCAGGCTTGAGTTGGGCGTGAGTGCGCAATACAGGCGTAAAGGCACCCATCTGCAACCACCGCACATACAATTCCGTATCAGTAGGATGGGCCGGGTCGACGGCGAAGCCACCGATATCGCTGCTCATGTATCCGAGGCCGGAGAGACCGGAATTGAGCATCAACTTGATCTGAGGCTGCATACCTGCCCAAGAGCGGGCCACGTCAGTAGTCCAGGGGAAGACGGAATAACGCTGCAGACCGGCCGTGCCACCGCGCATCAACAGCACGGGGCGACGCTCCGGATATTCCTCTCGAAGCATATCGTAAATAATCTTCGACCATTCATTGCCATAGACATTATGATACTGCGAGGCACTCTCTCCGTTGTGATGACGGATTGTGAGCGGATGCACTTCAAGGTCGCCCAGGTCGCCCCACCAGCCCTCGATACCGTCGGCAGTGAGCGACTTATATCTTTCCCGAAGCCACTCGCGAGTCTTGGGATTGGAGACATCAAGCATACCGGCATCGCCCACCCAGGTGGTGACATCATGAGTATTGCCGTCGTCATCCATGGCGAGCATGGAACGCTCGGAGAGATAATTATAGTTGTCGATGGCGCCCTTCTTGTTGACGTATGGTTGGGAGATAGCCACAAGATTGACCCCTTGCTCCTTCATGTCCTTGAGCATACCCTTATGGTCAGGCCATTGTATGGTGTCCCATTCGAGTCTGCCCATATCAGTCTCTACACCATACCAATAGAGGTCGAGAATAATACCGTCGAGCGGGTAATTGCGCTGCTTTAGCGAATCGATAGCGCCAAGAGCCTCTTGCTGTGTATGATAGCCGTATTTAGAGGTGATATAGCCGAGTGACCAGAAGGGAGGAAGTGGCTGGTGGCCGGTCAGCGCGGCATAACCGCCCGTAGCGCCTGCAAGGTCGCCGGCGGCTGAATTGACGAAATAGTAAGAGAGGGCGCGAGGTGTGTCTGAAGAATATACGATAGAGTCAGCGCCGAGACTTAGCCCCGCCATGTTATAGTCGTCGAAGAAGACGCCGTATCCACGGTCGGAGACAACCCAGGGCACGGTGATGCCCATCTGCGAAAGTCGCGGGTCGCCCTCACCGTAACCGTAGTTCTGACGGTTGTACATCACCAGCGAGTCGCCGTTCAGAGCGAGTCGGTGACCACGCTCTCCCGCGCCGTAGAGTATTCCCGCATCTGTGCCGGAGAAGGAGATGCGCTTGGTGTCGCCGGAGTTATCCACGCCCTCTGTCTCTGTGAGAAGAGTCTTGCCGGTGGAGTCTGCAAAGGTGACGCGTCCTGTGAGACGATTGACGGTAGCCACCGTAGTGGGAGTGATAACCTTGACCCATTGCGGGGTGACGAAAGTCGTGCCGCGATAAGAGCCGACACTCTTGCTTACAGCCTGCGTGGGCTGATAAGCCGTAGCGCTCGAGCCGTCAGCGGCAGTCACGGAGAGTGCGGACTCTCCGGCCGGGAGGGTTGTCACGCGGAAGATATCTTCCGAAAGGGGTTGCACCTCGACGATGCCGCCGGCGGTAGCAACCTGCACCGTACCGTCACTGAGGGTATTGACGCCACCAAGAGCCACCGCAGCGGCAGCCGCCATCACACTGAAAATACTCATTCTGAATTCTTCTTATAGATTTATACCAATCGTTCTCAAATTTTTGTTAATGGCCCGAACTTCAGTGAAGGGCATCAGAGTTCGATATCCTCATCAATGATCACATGCCAGGGGAGGCCGGACTCCGCGAGTTTCTCCAGGAAGGGATCCGGATCGAATTCCTCTACATTGTGCACACCGGGCTTCACCCATTTGCCGGTGAGGAACATGTATGCGCCCACCATTGCCGGCACACCGGTGGTATAAGAGACGGCCTGAGCGCCCGTATCCTTGTAAGCCTCCTGGTGAGAGCAGTTGTTGTAGATATAATATGTAGACTCTTTGCCCTCCTTGTCGAGACCGCGGATGCGGCAGCCGATTGAAGTCTCGCCCGTGTAATTCTCTCCGAGGCTGCCCGGGTCGGGGAGCACGGCCTTGAGGAATTGTATAGGCACGATTTCCTGACCGTTGTACATCACCGGTTCGATACCGGCCATGCCGATATTCTGTATTACGCGGAGATGAGTGAGATATTCCTGTCCGAATGTCATCCAGAAGCGGGCGCGGCGGATGGTGGGATAATTGAGCACGAGGCTCTCCAGTTCCTCGTGATAGAGCAGATAAGACTCTCTTTCGCCGATGTTGGGATAATTGAGGGGACGGTGTATCTCGAGGTTTTCAGTCTCCACCCATTTGCCGTCTTCCCAGTATTTACCCTTCTGAGTGATCTCGCGGATATTGA
>CAYVZJ010000079.1:0-3385 GCA_964456155.1 uncultured Sangeribacter sp. | reverse complement strand
TTAGTTCCTTACAGCTGTTTTGTGTCTTATATAGTGTCCAAAATGAGAAATATACAAAAATATGTTAAAAATATCATCATTTTAGTATATAAAAGAATATCCCCGAACTCTACAAAGAATTCGGGGATATATACAAATTTTATAGTTGTCAAACTTAAATCAAAGTCTAAATCCAAGGCCTAATACCTCATAACTCTGACTTATGACCTAACTCAGAGTCCTTCTACGAATTTACGATAGGCCTCGTCGCCGGGATTAAGGTCGAGCACTTTCTGGAAGTATTTTTTAGCCTCAGCCTTATTATTCTGATTCAGATAGTAGTTACCCAGATAATTATACATTGTCTTGGCGTCTGACTTATACTTGGAGGGATCGGGAGCAGCTTCGAGAAGTGCGATGGATTGCATATAGAGGGGTTGAGCTGCAACCTCTGCATTTTCTTTAGCAGCCTTTTGGAGTTCGATGTCACCCAAGATCTTGACCGGCTTATAGTTGTCAGGGAGGATTGCAGCAGCCTTGTTGGCCAATCCGGCAGCCTTGTCAAAGTAGGCACCGGCCTTTTCAGGAGCGTCAGTCTTGTCCTGTACACCGGCGTAGTATGCAAAGATAGCGGCCTGCACGTAGTCGTTATATCCCGTTTCAGGATTGAGTGCCATGTACTGTTCGTAATAGTCGGAAGCACCGGGCATATCGTTGAGGTCAACGCATACCATTGCTATCTGTTTCGGGAAGCTTGCATTGTCGGGCATATCCTTCATAGCAGCGAGTAGCACGTTTTTAGCCTCGTCATTCTTCTTGGCAGCCTGGAATTCCTGAGAGATAAGGGTATAGTCGATCGGTGCGAACTTGCGGTTGGCGGGATCAGCCTGCTGCATGCTCCAGAGGTTTTCAGCCATCGGAAGGAGTTGGTCAGCCATCTCCTTGTCTTGCGCTGCATTCATGAACTGATAACGGAGGGCAGTGAAATTGTTGGGGTCCTTCTTAAGGAGCGAGGTGGCGTAGTTGTAACCATCCTTGTAATTGCCACCGTAGAAAAGAAGGAATGCGTAGCGGTCTTCGTCCTGCTTGAAGTGGTTGGGATTGTTGACATACTTGCCATATTCTTCGGCTGCCTCCTTAAACTGATTATTGTTGTAATAAGCGTTGGCGAGGGCACGCTGTCCGAGAGCTGAATTAGGATTGACATTGAGCAACTTCTTCAGCATATTGATGGCATACTGGGGATTGACCTGAGTGAAGAGGTTGGCATATTTAACATAAGCGGCTGTGGCGTTGGGGTCATAGTTGATAGCCATCTCATATTTAGCGCCGGCCTGTCCCCAGTCTTTGGTGCGAGCGAGACGGTCGCCTTCGAAGATATAGGAATTGGGATCTTCGAGGGAGATTTTGCGAGCCTTGGTGAGATATTTCTCTACCTCTTTTTCATAAAGGTCGGGATTGACTGCATCGTATGCACGTGCGATGGCAATCTGCACGGCAGGGCTCTTCTTGCCGAGGGCTTCAGCCTTCTTGAAATTACCTTCAGCCACTTTGGGAGCATTATTGGCAAGGTCGATATGACCGAGACCTACGTAGTTCATAGCGTAGTCAGGGTTTGCCTGCAGGCCTTGCTCAAAGAGCATGGCAGCATCGTTCTGCTTGCCGTCACGCAATGCTATCATACCTTGATAGAAGTAGCTGACAGCCTTGTCAGTGCCGGGATTGTTGTGATTGCGCTGAAGCAACTCCTTGGCATTCGAGAGTTGGTCAGCCTCATAATACTCTACGCCTTCTGCGTGAGTCTGCGCCATGCCACTGAGTGAGATGGCGAAGAGAGAGCATGATAACAGATATTTAAATTTCATCGTTAAGATATTATTTATTTCTTGTTTTCTTTGACAATGGTGTCGACTATAAGTTTAGAACTCCTTTTCACAAAAATTGTTAAAGCAGAGGTCTATTTTTGCACTTCCACTACTCTGGGCGACACCTTATAAGGCATGATGCCGGTAAGTGAAATTATCTTCTGTCCGACAAATCCGGATACAAAGATATAAAAACTATGCAAAACTGTAGAATTAGAAGCCGTAGAAATCATATAAACTTTTCTGAAGAGGGGATATTCTCCGGAATTTATATAGATCTGATAGGGTTTGTAGCCCACCGAACTGTAATCGTTGTCGGGATTGGGGTTAGACACCTTCAGTATCTTCACCTCTTCAGTAAGTGTCGGTGCTACGGTGTCTGTCTCATTTTTATAGTCCTCCATTTTTTTATCAATGGGCACCTTTTTTGCCTCCTGAAGGTTGTCGCCAAGCCAGCTGACGGAGATTATGCCGAGCGCATCCTTATCGGTCTTCACTACGTCAAATACCTGGGCATTGTTTTTCTGGGCGTAAGCATTCTTATTGTCAGAGATCTTGCGTCCTTTCGGCAGGAATTTGTCACGCATGTAGCTCACGGTGGAAGATTCCGGTGAGTCAAATACGATCTTGATGGCCGTAGTGTCGTTGCCACCGAGTTGGTCCCAGCGGGTAATATCACCGTTCAGTATCTTGCCGATATCCTCCATGTCGAGAGTATTGACCTCATTATCCTTGTTGGTGATCAGCGCCACGGCATCAACAGCGATACAGCTGCTTTTTACAATTCTCTTGTATTTCTTTTTAAGAAACTCTCTTTGCTCCGGAGTCAATTCCTGAGTGACAATGATGCTTTGCACCTTGTCTTCAAGAAGCGAATCAATACAGGCCTGTTCCGGCAAATAGAAGGGGATAATCGATGCTTGCTTGTATGTGTATTCAAATGCCTCAATTTCATCCTGAAGCACGTTTTTGAACCCGTCGTCGCAGAACACAGCACCGGGTCCGTCCACGTATTCACCTCGTTTTATCTCACCGCATGATGCCAAAGTGGTCGCCACTGCTATAGCGGCGACTATTTTCGTGATTTCAGATTTTTTCATAATAAAGAGTAATTATTGTCTTCCTACATATAGTCGATATCCCCTCCAGATGCCATATACGATCAGCACGGAGCCAACTATTATCGAAATAGTCTGGTTGTCAATGTTGAAGATATCGAGGATAAACAGAACGCCTACGATGAGATAGACGACGACCATGAAAACGCCGAATAAGATACGCATGCCTCTTGGAGCCTGAGGGTCATTATATGAGTTTGCCATAGTTGTAAGTTTTTGATGGTTTATAATGTGTTTTTGTTATATTTATTTAACAATTCATATTACTTTATAGTTTTGGTATGGCATATAAAAAATCAGGGCGCTCCGATTGGAACGCCCTGATCATATAGATAGTAATAGATTACTGGTTCTGGAGACGGAAGGTAACGGGGAGGTTGAAGTAAGAGCGCACGGGCTGACCGTTGTTCTTACCGGGCTGCC
>CAYVZJ010000078.1:0-4779 GCA_964456155.1 uncultured Sangeribacter sp. | reverse complement strand
GCCTTTGGCATGTTTCAAATTCCGAGCACGTAGGGACATGCCTTCGGCATATTTCCAATCCCAACAACGCAGGGACATCCGTAAAATGATGTTCCTGCGTTATATTGTATTATAATCATATTGTATTATAATCCCCGGATTTGCAAAAAATTTTGCATAATAGCAAGATTTTTTTTACCTTTGTGTGCTAAATCCATGCACAACCATGGCCGACAGCCTGCATATCCTCCGGGACATATATGCCGTCTTGTCCATGATTTGTGTGGCTTTTGTATGATAATCAGATAATTAATAACAAGCAAACGCTATACATAGAAATGGCAACTTTAGAGAAAATCAGAAGCAAATCAGTGTTTCTCCTGGTAGTGATTTTCGCCGCTCTCCTCGCTTTTATCCTCGGAGATGCAATCACTAACGGACGCAACCTGTTCGGCAATCAGTCGACTGTTGCAAAGGTAGGTAGCCAAAAGATTGACTACCTTGATTATCAGCGCAAACGTGAGGAACTGTCGCAGCAACTCGAGCAGGCTCGTCAGCAAAATCCTCAGCAATTCGCAAGTTTTGACGTGCAACGCCTCCCGCAGATGGCTGTCAATCAGCTCATCTCTGAGATGCTCCTCAAGGACGCTGTCAAAAAACTCGGTATTCAGGCTTCGCCCGAACAGCTCCGTCAATACCTCTTCAATTCCAACCCTACTCCCGAGATGATCACTATCGTGCGTCAGCTCCAGGGACTTGGGGTCAATATCACCTCTATCGAGCAGGCTCATGAGGTAATCTTCAATCCTACGCGCAACGGTCTGACTCAGGCACAGGCTGAACCCCTTCAGAAAATGTGGCTGCAGGTAGAAAATCAGGCTAAGGAGATGATCGCACAGCAGACTTACATTCAGCTCCTCGGCGGCACAATCCGCGCCAACGACCTCGATAAGAAGGCTCTTTACAACGATTATATCGCCATGACCAACGTAAGCGTGGCTTACCGCCCCTACGGCAGCGTAGATGAGAAGAAATATCCCGTAACAGACGCCGAAATCAACAAGGCTTATCAGGAGGATAAAAATCTCTTCCGTGTTGAGGAGCCCACCAAAGACGTTTCTTTTGTGGCCGTTACCATCTCTCCCTCAGAGGCTGACCTGCAGGCCGCCAATAAACTGGCCGTCGCTACTGCTGAGGCACTCCGCGACACAACAGGCGGTCTTACCAAAGATCTCCGCAAAGAGGGTCTTAACATAGAGCGCCGCACACTCAAGACTGCCGACCTCCCCGGTGGTGCTGTCAAGGAGTTTGTCACTTCTGCTCCCCATGACAGCGTAAGCGTAGTGAGCAACAACATGCGCGGCTTCACAGTAGTGAAGATGGGTAAGAGATATCAGGATATGGACAGCGTGCAGCTCAACCTTGTCACTGTGGCCGGCAATGTGCTCCCCGGTAAGGTGCTCTCAAGCCTCAACGGCGGACTGCCGCTCGACTCTCTCGTGAAGGTTTATTCTGCCGACAGCGTAATGGTGCAGAGCGGACAGTGGCTCACTCTCTACAACGACAAAGGTCGCAGCTCTGACCTCCCGCAGGCTCAGCTTGACTCGCTCAAAGCTGCTCAGGGCAAATACGTGAAACTGATGTCTACTGCTGACGGCGCGCTCATCGCGCAACTCGCCAAAACCGGCGCACCGGTTGAAATTTACGAGTATGAGGTGGTAGACTACGCTCTCCAGCCCTCAGCCCGCACTATCGAGGAGCAGCGCGAAAAGCTCGAGAAATTCCTCGCTGAAAATAAAACGGCTGCCGACTTCACCAAGAATGCGCCCAATGCGGGTTACAACCTGCAGAACTTCCAGCTCACTCAGAGCACTGACGCCGTGCCCCGCATGCCCGGATATTCAATGTATTATCCCGACTCTCGCCAGGTGGTGCGCTGGGTCATGATCGACGGTAAGCCCGGTAAGGTAAGTCATATCTACCAGAGCAATGACATGCAGCAGCCTATGCTCTATGCCGTAGCAGTAAATAGCGAATACGATGACTACATCCCCGTTACCAATAAGGAAGTGAAGGATTTCCTCACTCAGAAGATACGCAATTCAAAAGCCGGTGACGAGATGATCAAGCAGTATCAGTCAAAGGCTGGCTCTATGGCAAGCGTCGCTACTGCAATGGGCGTAGAACCCCGCGAAATTCCCCAGTTCCGCTTCGGCACCCGCACCGGTATCAATGCTCCCAAAGTAGTGGGTATGATCGCAGGCAGCAAGCCTGACAAGAAGGTAGTCCTCGTCAAGGCTGACGACGGTATCTATGCATTCGAGGTCAAGGGTCGCACTAACGAAAAGCTCGCTTACGATCCCGAGACTTACGAGCAGCAGTACAGCCAGCTGATCTCTCCGCAACCCGAACTTATGCTCCGTGGTGCTAAGAAAATCAAAAATTACGTCTACAAGTTTGAGGCAGGCGACTAACCACATCATTCTTGATAATCTCACCATAGTCAGCAATAATTGCTGATATGGCCGAACATAAAAGCGAGGGCGGACACATATAGTCCGCCCTCGCTTTTAGTCCGCCCTCGCTTTGTCTTTTATCAAAAAAACGTTATCTTTGCATATATGGACAAGACTCCCTTGATAGGAATGACGCTCGCGCAGCTGCAGGACGTGGCTGTCAGCGAGGGTATGCAACGTTTCGTGGGCCGACAGTTCGCCGAATGGATCTATGGCAAGCACGTGGCCTCCTTTGACGAGATGGTAAACATCTCCAAGAAGAACAGAGAACGGCTCGCCGAAAAATATGTCGTGGGCAGATATGCACCCTCCGACAGTGTGCGCTCTACAGACGGCACCGAGAAGTATCTGTTCCCGGTGGACAAAGGGCGCAAGGTGGAGGCCGTGTATATCCCTGATAAGGAACGAGCCACACTCTGCGTCTCCTCGCAGGCCGGATGCAAGATGAATTGCTATTTCTGCGCTACGGGCAAACTTGGTTGGAAGGGTAATCTTACTGCTGCCGAAATCATCAATCAGATACTCTCCCTACTCGCTGCAGCCGACGAGGAAGGCTCCGGCATACGACCGCTCACCAATGTGGTGTTTATGGGTATGGGCGAACCCCTCGACAACTTCAAGGAAGTGAAAAAGGTGATAGATATTCTTACCGCCCCCTGGGGACTCGCCTGGAGTCCGAAGCGTATCACCGTCTCTACTGTCGGTAAACTCCCCGAACTGAAAGACCTTCTTGAGCAGACGCAAGTGCATGTGGCCATCTCCGTCCATACCCCCGATGCTCGCGAACGTGCGGCAATGATGCCGGCCCAGAAGGCCTTCCCGCTGCAAAGCGTCATGCAGACTCTGGCCGGCTACGACTTCAGCAAGCAGCGTCGTCTGTCGCTCGAATATATTATGTGGCGCGGAGTCAATGATGATATCGCCCATGCCAACCAACTCATAAAACTAATAGGCGACCTTGACTGTCGCGTCAACCTCATCCGCTATCATGCCATCGATGGCGTAGACCTTCAGCCCTGCAGCGAGGAGAGAATGATAATGTTCAGAAATGTCCTCAACAAGCACGGCATAACAGCCACCATCCGCGCCTCCCGAGGCGAAGACATAGACGCCGCCTGCGGAATGTTAGCCAACAAGCATCCAAAATATAATTGATAAATGGAAAAAATAAGAGTAGCAATCACGCAAGGCGACACCAACGGCATAGGCCCGGAGGTAGTTCTCAAGGCCGTATATTCCCCGATGGTCACCGACCTCTATACTCCCATCATATTTGCAAACCGCTTCTTAATGAAAGGTCTGCAACGTAAATTGCAGTCGAAAGTTGCCCCCAATGAAGCGCCGCAACTTCGTTTCGTTGACTCGATATCCGACGTTCGCGATGGATTTATCAACGTGGTAAATATCGGTAAGGAGGATGTCACTCCTACATACGGAGAGGGCACTCCGGTGAGTGGCGCGGCTGCCGTAGAGTCGCTGATCGCCGCGTGCAACTGTCTTGATGACGGTGACGCAGACGTGCTTGTCACCGCTCCCATAAATAAGAGCGCTGCTCAAGTGGATGGCTTTAAGTTTACCGGCCATACCGAATTTCTGCAAGAGCGTTTCGGCGATGACGAAAACAAGGCTCGCATGATCCTCTTCAACGATGATCTGCGCGTGATGCTGCAGACTACCCACTTGCCCATTGCTAATATCGCCGAACACATAAATAAAGAGCGTATCGTGGAGAGCCTGAGAATTTTCAACAAGGCTCTGATCGAGAACTTTGAGATAGAACGTCCGCGCATCGCCGTGCTCGCGCTAAATCCTCATAGCGGCGACCATGGACTCTTGGGCAGCGAAGAGCAAACGGAGATTATTCCGGCTATTCAGGAAGCCAAACAAGAGGGCATCATGGCCTTCGGTCCGTATGCCGCTGACGGCTTCTTCGGTACGGACAACTGTCGCGCATTCGACGGTGTGCTCGCTATGTATCACGACCAGGGACTCGCACCTTTCAAGGCGCTCGCCAAGCAGACCGGCGTCAATTTTACAGCCAATCTTCCCATAGTGCGCACCTCTCCCGATCATGGCACAGCTTACGATATCGCCGGCAAATGGACAGCAGACGCTACATCAATGCGTGAGGCCATCTACAAAGCCATAGATATCTATCGCGCACGTCAAAGATACGAAGAAATCTCCCTTAATCCCCTGAAAAAATACAAACAGGAAAAGCCCGACAAATCCGAAAAATCCGAATAACACGCCCCTCCGAGCAACGTAAGGACATGCCTCCGGC
>CAYVZJ010000077.1:0-5020 GCA_964456155.1 uncultured Sangeribacter sp. | reverse complement strand
TATTTTAACAACGCTCTATAGCTGCTATTGGTTCGTTTGTAATCAAAGCATGGCAGTAGGTAATCCCGTTCATAGACTATAACTTGCGCACCTCACTGAAAATTCGTATTTTTGCAGAAAATTTACGCTATGTATATATTTAAGTTAAAATATAAGAAACCGCTTGCAGAGGTAGAAAAATATCTGCAAGCCCATCGTGACTATCTCGATCATTTCTACATGAATGGCAAATTTATCGCTTCCGGCCCACAGGAACCAAGAGTCGGAGGTGTGATTCTTTGCAACACCAACGACCTTGAAGAAGCTACTGAAATATATCAGTCCGACCCATTCTTCATAAATGATATTGCGGACTATGATTTAACCCATTTTCACGCAACCAAACACAGTAAGGACAACTTCGCAAATAGTCTGGAATAAGCGTCTTTTCGTAACTGCCATACCGTCCATAACTCCGAGATATTATTTGTTTGACTGTACAACCTATTATAGATTGAACTAATGTCTTTTAACGTTTAACGTATTGAGAGTAAGTTTGTCACAGATAATTCTCAAACTTACTCTTTTTTTATGGACTACAAATTCACTGAACTTGTAGGCAAGTGGCTTAACACGCCCGAAGCGGAGCGCGACTACTCAGTAGGCGCATTCAACCTTTTGAAGTTGTCCGGCAACCAAATTCTTTACAAGAATGTTGTCGCTATCCTTGACAACAACCACGCTGTTGTCAAGTAAGCAAACCAAGAAGATTATTATATAATTCAAAATATTTAAGTAATGTTCCTAAGAGATAACCGTCAATCACATCAAATGTTTGAATTGCAAGCGGTGATGTGTCATTGTTTACACAATTATCTTTATTAGAATTCGTATTTGTATGATATCGAAAGATTTTAGAATTTCTACATCCATCATTGTTTATAACCCATCCCTTGTATTTGGGAATCCACTGCTTCCAATAAAGATTTAATGTTTCATCCGTCTCATTATAGAAGCATTGGGTTGCTCGCTCCGTAACATTCTTACTACTATATATAATTCCTCTAACATTTTCGAAAAGCTCTTCAGCTAATGAAGCAATATGCTTGAAATAAAAATATGGAGCCTCGTAAAAAGGATTCCTTGAATTTATGTGTATAAAGAAATTTTCACCTTTTGAATGTGAATAGTACTTTTTTATATACAGATTATTCTTAAGTATGATTACATACTCATCGATACTCATTTTATTAGAGACAGGATTAATCACATCATATAGGCAAATGATCATTATTGTGTGCTTATTTGTCTTTCCAATATATACTTTCTTTCCCATTTAATCGGTATTTATTTCGCAATCGTTATCTTTAAACAGTATACCATTACATTTAGGACATCTGTCTTTCTCAGGTTCCCACCGAAATAATTTCGGAGAACCACAATGAGAACATTCATCTATTGTGGTATTATTATTTGAAATCTCAGATACAAAATCAAAAGATACATTAGGAGAGTTGAGATGATTAATTCTTATTAAAACGTTGTCTTTCTGCCTCTCAAGCTCTTTTCGAGCGCGATAAATAAATCCATGCTCAATTTTTGTGAGATGTTTACATTCCTCGCAAAGATATAAGTGATATCCGGATCCATTCCTATAAACATCTCCTCCCCAAGGTGTAGACATTATTTCAAAGACACACTCTGTACATTTATAATGAAATAATGTAGCCATATTGTTAATATATTATATTTTGTGCCCATTCAGGAATATCTTCAGTATATTGCTTCACTAAATGTCCGTCCGAAAGTCTGAATAAAGACTGAGCTTCTGCATTGTCAATGGAGTTATCGTAAATATAAAGACGGTCGACTATGGGCGCAATCGTTTTGCAATTTTGAATTGATTTCTGATAACGAGATATTATTTTAGATATAGGCACATCATGCCCTCCTTCCATTACTCGTTTTGCGATACGCGATGCATTTATCGTTGGGGAGGATGTTGAAATAAAGAAAAGGCGAATAAAAAAGCCGGCTTCTTTTGCTCTAATGAGAAACTCTATCTTGTCTTGAGCCGAAAATACAGTTTCAAAAACGAAACTCATCCCTTCTCGTAAACACTTTTCTCTTAATTCCGCACAATAGTTTGCAGCTTGAAGAACAGCTTCCTGCGAGTTCCAGTCGCCGAAAACGTCTTTTGCAATTTGGTCAGGATTGATGTAAATGGTCCCTTCTGCCCACCGGTGGCGCAAGAACTTTTGTGTAATAGAAGTCTTGCCTGATCCGTTTGGACCAGCGATTACTATCAATTCTGGTTTATGGAGTGATTTATCCATTTCTCAATCTGTTAATGCGGGATGCCCATTTTGCCTCTACTTCATGTGCTCCTTGCCTCAATTCATCAAAATACTTGTTAAGAGTCTCTTCTCCTCGTTTGGCAGCATCCCGGGCTGCTTCACGCATAATTTGCGCAAGCATCTCATCTGTCGGTTCTTTCCCTGAACCAAATCTATATGAGTTCATTTCTGATTCTGTCATAACTACAACTTTATTAAAAATCAAGTCGTAAAGTCGCTTTGCGGCGAGCTTTACGACCTGATATCGGTGCTTTAAATCGTGCGTCTTATTCTTCGATTGCAGCCTGCGCCGCTGCTACTCGGGCGATGGGCACGCGGAAGGGGGAGCAGCTTACGTAGTTCATGCCGAGTTTGGCACAGAATTTTACGCTGCTGGGTTCGCCGCCGTGTTCGCCGCAGATACCTACCTTGAGATCGGGCTTGGTTGAGCGACCTTTCTCTACGCCCATGCGTACGAGCTGGCCTACGCCTTCCTGATCCAATACCTCAAACGGATCTACTTTGACGATGCCTATCTCCTTATAGTATTTAAGGAATTTGGGTGCGTCGTCGCGTGAGAAGCCGAAGGTCATCTGAGTGAGGTCGTTGGTGCCGAATGAGAAGAAGTCGGCTACCTCAGCTATTTGATTGGCTGTGAGTGCTGCTCTGGGCACCTCAATCATTGTGCCGATCTTATAGGGGATGTTTTCACCGCGCTCTTCAAATACTTTTGCAGCTGTGGTATTGATAACGTTGGACTGATGTGAAAGCTCTTTGAGAGAACCTACCAGAGGCACCATGATTTCAGGATATACCTTCAGACCTTTAGCCTTGCAATTAAGGGCTGCCTCAATGATGGCGCGAGTCTGCATTTCAGTAATCTCGGGATAAGTGATGCCAAGACGGCAGCCGCGGTGGCCGAGCATCGGGTTGAACTCCTCAAGAGAATCAACTTTTGCCTTTACCTGTTCGAGTGTCAGTCCCATTTCATCTGCAAGTTCTTTCTGAGTTGCAGTCTGATGAGGAACAAACTCATGCAACGGCGGATCGAGCAGGCGGATAGTTACACCGTAGCCGTCCATGGCTTCGAAGATGCCTTCAAAGTCACCACGTTGCATGGGCAGGAGCTTGGCAAGAGCAGCGCGACGACCCTCTTCATCAGATGAGAGAATCATTTCACGTACAGCCTTGATGCGGTCGCCCTCAAAGAACATGTGCTCTGTGCGGCATAGACCGATACCTTGAGCGCCGAAGTCGCGAGCCTGCTTAGCGTCACGGGGAGTATCGGCGTTTGTGCGTACGAGAGTCTTGGTATATTTAGCAGCAAGATTCATGATTGCAGCGAAGTCACCGCCGATTTCCGGTTCGGTAGTGGGCACCTGGCCTTCGTAAACGTCACCGGTAGAGCCGTTGAGTGAAATCCAGTCACCTTCTTTGTAAGTCTTGCCATCCATTGTCACGGTCTTAGCCTTGTAGTCGACGAGAATTTCTCCTGCACCTGATACGCAGCATTTACCCATACCACGGGCAACAACTGCAGCATGGCTGGTCATACCGCCACGCATTGTGAGAATACCCTGTGCGACAGCCATACCTACGAGGTCTTCAGGAGAAGTCTCAATACGGACGAGAACCACTTTTTTCTTCTTTTCAGCCCATGCCTCGGCATCGTCTGCGGAGAATACGATCTGACCTGTTGCAGCACCGGGAGAAGCGGGGAGACCCTTAGCCACGACTTTAGCACGCTTGAGGGCAGCCTTGTCAAAGACGGGGTGGAGGAGCTCGTCAAGTTTGTTGGGCTCCATGCGCAGGAGTGCAGTCTTCTCGTCAATCATATTGGCGCGAAGAAGATCCATGGCGATGCGTACCATTGCCTCGCCGGTGCGTTTGCCGTTACGGGTCTGAAGCATCCAGAGTTTGCCGTCCTGGATGGTAAACTCCATGTCCTGCATATCTTTGTAATAATCTTCAAGACGATGAGCTGTAGCAATCAGTTCAGCTGCGCAGTCGGGCATAGTCTCCTCAAGAGCGGGATATTTCTGGCGACGTTCTTCCTCAGAAATGCCTTGCAGAGCAGCCCAACGGCGTGAGCCCTCGATTGTGATCTGTTGAGGAGTGCGGATACCGGCTACAACGTCCTCACCCTGTGCATTGATGAGATATTCACCGTTGAAAATGTTTTCACCTGTAGCTGCGTCTCGGCTGAAAGCAACGCCGGTAGCGGAGTTATTGCCCATATTGCCGTATACCATAGCCTGAACGTTGACAGCGGTTCCCCATTCTTCGGGAATCTGGTTCATACGTCGGTAAACGATGGCGCGTTCATTCATCCAAGAATCGAACACTGCGCATATGCCGCCCCAGAGCTGTTCCCATGCAGACTCAGGGAAGTCTTTACCGGTATAATCCTTCACAGCTTTCTTGAATCTTGTCACGAGCTCTTTGAGGTCGTCTACATCGAGTTCGTTGTCAAACTCTACACCTTTTTGCTTCTTTACTTCCTCTATGATAGCCTCAAATGGGTCGATATCAGTTTTGGAAGCCGGCTTCATGCCAAGCACAACGTCGCCATACATCTGCACGAAGCGTCGGTAGCTGTCCCAAGCGAAACGCGGATTGCCACTCTTTTCCGCCATAGTAGCCACCGTAGCGTCGTTCATGCCGAGGTTGAGGACGGTGTCCATCATGCCGGGCATAGAAGCGCG
>CAYVZJ010000076.1:0-5183 GCA_964456155.1 uncultured Sangeribacter sp. | reverse complement strand
ACTTCTGCGCCATGAGTAAAACACTGAAACCACAAATTCGCTTCAAGGGCTACGAAGATGAGTGGCAACAGGCCAAAGTCCGGGAAGTTTTTAATCTTGGCAATGGTTATACTCCGTCGAAAGCGGTAGCGGCATACTGGTCCAATGGCACTATACCTTGGTTCAGGATGGAGGATATTCGTAAAAATGGACGTGTTTTGGCTGACGCCATACAACACGTTACCCCTTCAGCCGTGAAATCGTCGGGACTTTTCCCTGCCGGGAGCATAATTGTGTCAACCACCGCGACCATAGGAGAGCACGCTCTCCTAATTGCTGATTCGCTTGCGAATCAGCAATTTACGGTTTTTAAAACCGTAAATCGCTGGAGTTGGCTTTCTGCCAACTATTTGCTATATCGTTTTTATGGTCTTGGAGATTGGTGCCGTAGGAACGTTAATGCCGGAGGCCTTGCAGCTGTTAATATCTCTGACCTCCAAAAGTACAATATAGATTACCCTAAGGAAGAAACAGAGCGTGATTCTATAGCCGAATATTTCAGCAATCTTGATACTCAAATCAAGGAGGTGGAGCGTGAGGTTGACCGACTAGAGAAGATGAAAGTTGCATCGCTTCAAAAGATGTTTCCACGACCTGGTGCTTCCACTCCCGAAATTCGCTTTGCCGGTTTCTCTGAGCCGTGGAAAGAGAGCACATTTGGAGATATTTGTTCTTTTTCTCGTGGCCAAGGATATACAAAAAGTGATCTTAGAAAATCAGGAGTACCCATATTCCTATATGGTCGGTTATATACGTCTTACTCATCATACGTCAAAGAGGTTGATACCTTCTCTTATATGACTTCGTTTGCTGTAATGAGTAAGGGTTCAGAAGTTGTGATGCCTTCCTCCGGTGAAACAGCCGAAGATATTGCAGTCGCGTCTGCAATCTTATCCCCCGGTATTATTTTAGGAGGCGGACTTAATATTTTGTATCCGAATAAAAATATTGATGCCGTATTTTTGGCTCTTATGCTGACTTATGGACAACCTCACTATGATGTGGCTAATCGAGCACAAGGCAAGAGTGTTGTCCATATTTACAATGATGACATAAAGCAAACGTCGCTTATGTATCCGTCTCTTGACGAGCAACGAGCCATCGGCGAATATTTCCGCAACCTTGACGAACTGATAGCTGCCAAGCGTAAATCTATTGTAAAACTCCGTAACATCAAAAAGGCTTGTCTGAGTAAGATGTTCGTTAATGATACAGAGCTATGAGCCAACAAGCTTTTAATTCAGAAGCAAAGTTTGAGGAAGCTGTCATCAAGAAACTCCAGCAATATGGTTGGGAAAAGAACGTCTTGAAAAATCCCACCGAAAAGGAACTCATTCAGAACTGGGCCAATATTCTCTATGAGAATAACCGCGACCGTGATCGTCTCGACTGCTATCCGCTCACTGAGGGAGAAATGCAGCAGATTATTGATAAAATCAATTCGTTGAAAACTCCGCTTGCCCTGAATGAGTTTATCAACGGAGGTGAAACATCGGTGAAACGCGATAATCCCGATGATAAGGAACATCTTGGCAAGGAAGTAACACTTAAAATCTACGACCGTAAGGAGATTGGGGCCGGAGATAGTCGCTATCAGATTGTTCAGCAACCAAAATTTCCTACTGCATCACCATTGCTCAACGATCGACGTGGAGACCTTATGTTACTTATCAACGGTATGCCAGTGTTCCACATCGAACTCAAGAAGAGCGGTGTGGATGTAAGCCAAGCCTCCAACCAAATAGAAAAGTATTCACGCGAGGGAATCTTCTCACAAGGACTTTTCTCTCTGGTGCAGGTGTTTGTAGCTATGAATCCCGAAGAAACGCTCTACTTTGCCAATCCGGGTCCTGACGGAACGTTCAATAAGGATTTTTACTTCCGTTGGGCTGACTTCTACAACGAACCTATCAAAGAGTGGAACAAGGTGATTGAGCGGTTTCTATCTATTCCAATGGCTCACCAGATGATAGGCTTCTACACCGTTCCCGATAGTAAGGACGGCGTACTGAAGGTTATGCGCAGTTACCAATACTATGCTGCTGATGCTATCCGCACAAGGGTAGCCAAACTCCATTGGGAGGATAAGGAGATATTCGGTGGCTTTGTGTGGCACACAACAGGATCAGGTAAGACTATGACCTCGTTCAAAGCCGCTCAACTCATTGCACAGAGTGGCGATGCTGATAAGGTGGTGTTCCTTATGGACAGAATTGAACTCGGCACACAGAGCCTTGAAGAATACCGAGGCTTTGCCGGAGACGGCGAAAGTATCGAGGGCACAGATAATACCAAAGACCTTGTTGATAAACTGAAAAGTGATGATAAGGGACTGATCCTTATTGTTTCTTCAATTCAGAAGATGGGTCTGGTTTACGAACACAAGCCCGGTGAAGAAGGAGGTTTTGCCAAGAGTGAACTTGATAAAATCCGGGCAAAGCGGATAGTCTTTATCATTGACGAATGTCATCGCTCCACATTTGGCGAGACACTGGCAGGTATCAAGAATAATTTTCCCGGCGCACTCTATTTTGGTTTCACCGGTACTCCGATAGACGATGAGAACAGCGTGCGCGACATGACTACCCGTGACCTCTTTGGCGAACGGCTGCATCTATATTCAATCGGTGATGGTATCCGCGACGGTAATGTGCTGGGATTTGACACATACAAAGTCCTGACTATGCGCGACAGTGATGTGCGTGAGAAGGTAGCACTGAGCGAAGCGAAAGCCGAAACCATCGAGGAGGCTCTTGCGGACGAACAGAAAGCGGAGATATATAATCGCTTTATGAATATGCCGATGGTTTATACCCAGAAAGATCCGCTCACCAATAGGTATCCAAGAGGCGTTGAAGATTATCTAGAAAACTCACAGTATCATCGCGCCGAGCATCGTGAAAAGGTTGTAGAGGATATTATGCACGAATTTCCACGCAAAAGTTGGAACGGAAAGTTCCATGCTATCCTCGCCACAAGCAGCATACCTGAAGCAATAGCTTACTATCGGCTCCTACGCGAGAAGATGCCTCAGTTGAAGATTACAGCCATCTTTGATCCCACAATCGACAACAACGGACAAGACCGTGCCGCAATCAAGGAAGAGGCTCTTGTCGAGATCCTGACGCAGTACAACGAGTGGTTTAATCAGAAGTTTTCGATGCCTACTTGGCAACTCTTCAAAAAAGATGTGGCCAAGCGCATGGCTCACAAGAAGCCTTACAACCGCATAAGTAAGGAACAACAGCTTGATATAATGATTGTCGTTGACCAGATGCTTACCGGATTCGACTCCAAATATGTCAACACTATCTATATGGATAAGGAATTAACATTCGCTGACCTTATCCAAGCATTTTCGCGTACCAATCGCCTGTTCGGACACGAAAAGCGATTTGGCATTATCCGTTTCTATCGTCGTCCTCACCGTATGCAGCGCAACATAGAGGATGCTTTTGAACTTTATGCCCACGGCAAGCCACAGGGAATTTTCGTGCTTAAAATCGGCGAGAACGTAAGTGGCATGAATTTCCACTATAACGAAATCAAGCACATGTTTGAACGTGCAGGCATTGAAAACTTCGCGTCGCTGCCGGATGACAACACTGTCCGTGCCCGATTCGCAAGAGAATGGAAGGCACTCAACGCTCGGTTGGATGCAGCCAAGATGCAGGGTTTCGTCTGGAGCAAGAAGCGTTACAAATATGAGGATGCCGAAGGTATGGGCCGCTCCGCGACTATCCTGTTTGACGAACCGACATACCTGACTCTTGCCCAACGATACAAGGAGCTGTTCAATCAGTCCGGACCCGGTACTCAACAACCTCGTGGTGGCGATGTGCCTTTTGAAATTGAGCCGTATCTTACGGAGATAGATACCGGTGTGATTGACTCGGCATATATGAACAGTCGTTTCCAGAAATATCTCGAAGCGTTCTACAGTGACGAGCAGCAAGCAACCATCGACGATGTCCTAAAAGAACTTCACAGTTCATTTGCTTATCTTTCGGCAGAAGACCAGAAATATGCAAACATATTTCTGAGTGACATTCAGAGCGGCCGTTTGGAACGTGATGACATCGACTCGGAGAAGTCGCTTTCGGACTACATTGCCGACTACAGGGCACAAGCGAAAAACGACCAAATCCATCGTTTCGCTAAGGCTATCGGAATAGATGAGGACAAGCTACGTCATATACTTAGCCTGCATTTGCCTGAAGACAATCTCAATCGCAGTGGATACTATAAATGTTTATACGAAACACTCGACAAAACGAAGGCTGTATTCTTCTTTGAACGTGTAGAGGGCAAGACAGTCCCGGCTTTCATGATACCCGCGAAAGCAGACAAGATGCTCCGCGCTTTCATAATTAGCGGAGGTTTTGATATTGATGATTTACTTGATGACTCCTCAATTAGGTCAAGGACTAACTGTATTAATAATATAGATAGTGAACCATTGGCTGCAGAGCCTTATGAGGTTTACCAATGGAACAGAATCGGGAGCATACAAGAATCAAATGACAGTATCACCCATTCTACCATCCTTATCGGATGTTATCGTGATAATAAGCATCTTCAATGGATTACAAAAAATAATCTATATAATATCCGATTTGGTAAGCGTAAAGGCTCGGCTGCCGATAAAAAGGAGTTTATCAGTATGGCAAGCAGACTCTTTCTCTACAATCTGAAAAAACCTAATGAATTAAAAGTTTACAAAATTGTCGGAAATAAAGAGATGTCCGGTGAAGAAATGAAGGCATTGGATTATCCTCGTAAAACTCCCGGTAAATCATATATGACATTTAAGATTGAGGAAATAATGCCTACAGACGATATAAATTATATTAACATTACCGAAATTATAGCCATGCTGGAAGATCATACTAATGGAGCTCCGGTTTTTATTGAACCGGGAAATATAACAGGTTGAAAATAAAAATTCTTCTTTTACTCGTCAGGTAAATTAATATTTGCAATTTCCGTTTGTATCAGGGCGACAAATTTGAGCTAATTCTGTATTTTCTTATCAATTAGTTACCTCCAGCTAAAATTGTCGCATCTGCGGGGGTTTATTGTCGCATAGGAAAGTGGATTTTTCTTTCCTAAAATTATTAATTTTGCAGCTTTAATATTTGAAG
>CAYVZJ010000075.1:0-5238 GCA_964456155.1 uncultured Sangeribacter sp. | reverse complement strand
TTAAGCCGGTATTGGGCAGAGGGGTAAAAAATGGGTGAAAATGGCGGATATTATGGAGAATAATGCTATCTTTGCAAACTATTCCATCTAACCTATAAACTATATCATACTGTTATGGGAAATGAAAATGCCGAAAGAATACAGACCTCTATACTCCGTAATCTCGAAAAAAAGGCTGTATATTGGCTTGGCCCGCGTCAGCCGGACTGGATGACGTCTGACATGCTCACATATATCGGCGCCGCCGGAGCCGTGCTTTACGCCTTCTTCTGCTGGATGGCCAATTTCAACGTTTATTACCTCTGGCTCGCATCATTCTTCATGGTGGTCAACTGGTATGGCGACAGCCTCGACGGCACCATCACAAAAATACGTGGCAACGGCCGACCCAAATACGGATTCTTCATAGACCACTCCTTCGATGCCCTCACCACCTGCCTATTCTGCGTAGGCCTCGGTCTGGCACCAATCATGCAGCTCAGCATCTCCCTCTTCATCATGGGAGGATACCTATGTCTCTCCATCTATACCTATCTCTCCACAATCGTGCTCAATCAGTTTAAACTGACTTACGCCAAACTCGGCCCCACAGAGATGCGACTCATCGTTATCGGCGTCTGCATCATCTTCATGTACAATCCCTGGCCTGACTTCAGAGTAAACGTCTGCGGCGTCCCCTGGTCAGTATTTGATATCGCCGGAGCCCTCGTAGCCGCAGGTCTATTCATCATCTACATCGTCTCGATGATAAAAGACCTCAGAGAACTCGCCAAGATTGACCCCTACAAGCCGTATCATAAGCCGCGCAAAAATTAATTGGATACCGAGAAAAATATCACCCAAAAACCCGCAACGGCCGGAAAATTCAAGACGGTCAAAGAGAAGTTGCTGCACAACGACGGCTTCTTCTACACCTTCCTGCGCTCAAGCGTCTCATCGCAAGTGTGCGGATGGATAGATACCCTCATCGCATTCCTGGCATTCTCGTTGCTGCATCTCACCCCCTTCCTCTCCACCGCTATCGGCGCCTTCATAGGCGGTATCTGCAATTGCGTCATCAATTACAAATACACCTTCCACGCGCGAGGAGTGGAATGGAGAGTGGCACTATTCAAATACGTCTTCGTCTGGACAGGCTCTCTGCTGCTAAATAGTTTCGGCACACAGATACTATATTACTGGGTGCACGACTGGACATGGCTCCAGGAGACCGCAGGCATAGCCAAAGACGGCATCTTCCTCGCCACACGTCTATTCGTGGCCCTCGTCGTCTCACTATGCTGGAATTTCCTCCTGCAACGTAATTTCGTCTTCAAGACCACCCCTCTTGACAAACACATCGCCCGTATGTTTGACGCCATCGGCATCCGCGAGCATTTCAAGACTAAACAATAATCCGTACTCCGAGACTCAGATCTACGGACAATTAAACCTACGGTCATTCTTCCGAGTTATAATTATATGAGAAGAGAAAAAAACAGCAAAGGCGAGGATATCCTTACCTTTGAGCAATATCCGGGCATCGAGGTGCGTCCGGACGTCATCAATCTTGCAGACGTGGCTGAAATCGTGCCTGCAGCAGCCAAACATCCGCGTATTGTCAAATGGCTCATGCACCTGCTGCAGATTGATGAGGTAAACCGCGTCCACACCGCATGGTGTGAGGAGCCGGGTCCTGACTTCGCCAAACATCTCATGGTGGATGAATATAACATTGACCTTCAGGTGGAAGGCATGGATATTCTTGAGCGCTTCAAGGAGGGTCCATTCATCACTGTCAGCAATCACCCCTTCGGCTCTATCGACGGCATCGCACTGATATATATCGTCACCCGCGTAAGGCCGGAATATAAGGTGATGGTCAATATGATACTCAACCGTATCTCCGCCATGCGTCCCAACTTCATAGCCGTCGACCAGTCAGCCTCCACCGACCCGGAGAAACGCAAGGTCTCAGTAGCCGGTGTGCGCGAAGCCATCTCCATGCTCAAGGAGGGCAAACCCGTGGGATTCTTCCCCGCCGGAGCCATCGGTAAGACAGACAAGGAGGGAATTATCGTCGACCGCCCCTGGCAACCCACTATCCTGCAGATAATACAGAAGGCCAAAGTGCCTGTGATACCCATATATTTCCACGGCTCCAACTCGCGTATCTTCACATGGCTCGGCCATCACTCCATCCCGCTGCGCACAGCCATGCTCGCCCGGGAGATGTTCAAGAAGAAAAACAAGCCGATGAAGGTCACTATCGGTGAGCCGATAAGCGTAGAAAAGCAGGCGGAATTCGGACGCGATTACGAAGCACTCGGCCAATATCTGCGTATGCAGACTTACGATCTCTCCGGCAGACATATCACCTCTGTAAGCGACTGAAATGTCTATCACAGCGGCAGATGACATCATCTCCAATCTGCGCAAGGCAGGTGCCTGTGCCGCAGGTATGAGCCCGCTTTCCATTGTGCCTGAGAGCGAAATGGCGGCGTTCGACCGTTGGCTCGACGAGGGCTGTAACGCCGGCATGGAGTATATGCGCAATCATCGCCATATCCGCCGTGACCCCTCCCTGCTGCTCGATGACAGCAAAAGCATCATCTCCTTGGCATTCGCCTATCCGGGCAGCCAAGCCCCTATTGCCTCTTACGCCTTAGGGCGCGATTATCACGACGCTATCCGTGAGACTCTTATGCCCGCAATCGCTGTCTTTAAAGAGCGATATGGCGGTGATTACCGCATCTGCGTAGACTCCGCGCCGGTGCTTGAACGGTATTGGGCGCAAAAGTGCGGTGTGGGCATACGCACTCGCAATGGACTAATAGCCGTACCGGGCGTCGGCTCACGCGTCTTTTTAGCCGAAATAATCACGAGTCTCGAATTGCCGCCATATTCGCCGCAAGCGGCCTCTAAATGCGTCATAGTGGATATAGACGGCTCTGTCGCATATCCGTGCACCGATTGCCGGCTTTGCCAAGCGGCTTGCCCCGCAGGAGCGCTGCAAGAGGATGGAACGGTCGACGCGCGCCGCTGTCTCAGTTATCTCACCATCGAACATCGCGGAGACTGGGACACCACCGGACAAAGGGCAATGAATACTCCCGCCGGTCGCCGCTCGCTCTTCGGCTGTGAACTCTGCCTCAGAGCCTGTCCCCTCAACCGACACAAAAATCCCCCCGAATACCTTCCGGCCTTCGAGCCAAGAAAGGAAATTATGGATATATCTCCGGCTGATGTTCTGAAGATGACTCAGGAAGACTTCAGCCACACGTTCCGCCAAAGCCCCGTAAAGCGTGCCAAACTCCCCGGCCTCCAACGAAACGCCCGGAATATGTTAAATCTCAAATCTTCATAACTCTGACCTCATAACTATGACTTCTGACCAAATCCTCGCTCTCATCCCCGCCCGCTGCCAAAGCAAGGGCATCCCGGGAAAGAATATCCGTCCCTTCCGGGGAATACCTCTGTTGGCTCACTCTATCCTTCAGGCGCGCGCTGCCGGCTTTTCAGATGCCGACATAGTGCTCACTACAGATTCGGAAAAATACGCCGCCGTAGGCCGCGAATATGGCGCTGACGTGCCCTTCATCCGTCCGCCGCATCTCGCCACTGACACTGCCGGTAGTCGCGAAGTGATGCTACACGCCGTAGATACCCTCGCCGCGATGGGGCGCAATTACGACACTATTTGCCTGCTGCAACCCACCTCCCCGCTGCGCTCACCCCAAGATATCACCGATGCTATCGCGCTTTACAAAAAATACAGTCCCGACATGGTGGTCGGCGTTAAGGTCTCCGGCGCCAATCCTTACTACAATCTTTTCGAACCGGACGCCGACGGGCGGCTGCATATCTCCAAAGGTGACGGCCTGATCACTCGCCGGCAGGACGCTCCGCCGGTGTATGAATTCAACGGCGCCATATACATCATCAGCGTCCGGGCGCTTCGGCAATCACCCATTACGCGGTTTGAAAATATCATCCCTCTCGTAATGCCTCCAGAGCGTTCGCACGACCTTGACACAGAAGAAGACTGGCAGAGGATGCAACAAAACGCATGATTAGAATGTTTTCTATACAAAGGGAGCTGTTTGCTACAATAGCAAACTCGCTCTCTTTGAAATAAAAAGAGTAACTATTAAAAAGACTTACGATATGGAAAACACAACTAACACCACCGGCGACAAGAAATTATATCTCGTATCTTTCGGACACTCCGACACGTATACACTCAGCGCCACTCATGAAGAGGCCATGGCATATCTTGACAAGATAGAAGCGGAACTCAACGCTGCTCTCAAGAGCCGGTTTCCGGAAAATACATTCGCTTATTACACCACTCCCCGCATCACGGAAGTAGACCCTGACCACAGCAGCGAATATGCCGGCTATCCCACTCTCGACGAGAAAGCAGTCGAAGCCATCAGGAAAGTATTGGAGACAGAAGTTCAAAACATGAACGACCAGAACCAGCTCGACAGCGACGCCCCCTTCGCCAACGTCAACCCCGCAGCCGCAGGCCTCACCGGCATAATTTAAACCCCAGTCTTAAAAAACTCGTCAACATGCCCCGGAGGGGCAAAATCTCGATAACCGGGCACGCGGTGTCCGGATACGACATCCCACACCCAATGCCCTGGAGGGGCAAAATCTCGATAACCGGGCACAAAGTGTCCGGACAGGCATCCTACAGCCTATGCCCCGGAGGGGCTACATCTCAAGACATAAAAAAAACGGCATTTATTCACATAAACGCCGCCAAAACAAAATTATGAAAAACATTCAACGCTTTAGAGTCTCAACGACTCCGTTCTGTCCTACTAAAATTACCCTATGATTGATGCATTAAAATTAACCTTTTAGAGCCTCTTGTCGGATTCGAACCAACGACCCCGAGATTACAAATCACGTGCTCTGGCCAACTGAGCTAAAGAGGCGATTGGATGAGCTGGCTACATCGCACCGCTCAACCTACTACCCTTGCTTCGGTCAAGACCTGGGGGATTCGAAGGGAGCTGGTCGTGCAGGACTCACCCGGCACAAAATTACAACTTTTTTTTATTCCCACAAAATTTTTTCAAAAATTTTAATCATTATACCACTAATTTCACCTCAATCCAACCCTATCCCACCCTATATAGCCCAAATTTCCCATCCCTAAATGAAATAATAACCAACTAAAAAATACGGGAGGGAGTCGGGTTTTGAACACTTTTACTGTTAAAAGAATATTTTAAATAATTGGCA
>CAYVZJ010000074.1:0-5357 GCA_964456155.1 uncultured Sangeribacter sp. | reverse complement strand
GTCATCAAGACATAATGGCATATAATTAAGCGGAGTCTGCGCTCGGGCGCGGACTCCGCTATTGTTATTGAGCCGGATGGCTTTTCTGTTAGAGCATTACTTTCTTGCCGTTGACGATGTAGAGACCCTTGTTGAGGCCGTCTATCACGTTGACGCCCTCGTACACCTTGCGGAGCATTACAGTGCCGTCTACGCCGTAGATAGCCACAGTAGCGTCAGCAGAGGAGAGGATAACGATAGCGCCGTTGACTACGGTCACTTCCTGCTCGATAGCTGCAATGTTGTCTACAACGGTAGTAGTCATCGTGCCATACTGGCCGTTGAAGTTGTAGATGCCGTTGTTGAAGAAGTCGAAGTCACCGGTCTGAGTGCCGTTGCCGTTGTTGAAGATAATCTTGCAGTTGGCAAGATCTTCAGAGGGCTCGAATGAGAAGACGTAGAGGTTCTTGCCGTCGTAGTAGACAGTCTCGGTCAGTTTCTTGCCGGGCCATGCGCCGCTGAAGGCATTGGCCACAGTGTGCTTGTCATCCCAGCAGTAAGCGTAGACATCTCCCCAGTTGGTGGAAGAGTTGTCGTAATAAGCATACTGTGTGGAGCTGACGGGAGCATCAGAATATGTGTAAGTGAAGGATGTGCGTGTCTCACCTACCTCATTCTTGGCGTAGACCTTGATAGTGGTAGACTTGGTGAGATGTATCGGGCCGGTGTATTTAGTGCTTGAAGCGCTTGCCTGTGAGCCATCGAGAGTATAATAGATGGTAGTGGCGGGCGATACGCTCAGAGTCACGTCGATGGGAGAATTGAAGACAGTGCCGCTGGCCGGATTAGCGCGAACCACGGGAGCCTGCGGACCCTCGTTGACAGTCACCACCTTATAGTTGGAGCCGCCGTCATATTCATAATATGTAGTGGCAGTGATGCCCTTGATATCATCAGTCTGAGCGCCGTTGTTGTTGAAGATGACATTTACTTCTGAGGCGTCAAACGTATAGTAGTAGAATTTCTTGCCGTCGATTTCCTTTGAGTCGCTCAGTTTCTTACCGGGCCATGCGCCGAGCAAGGGGTTGCTGCCGTTCCATGCATACATGTTTGCGCCGGAGATGTCAGCACCGTTCATGCCGGTGACGTATACAGTGATGGCAGCGTTGGGGTCAACCTTCTTATATGTCACAGTGCCGGAGTAAGTGTCAGCCTTCCAGGTGACGTTGACAGTCTCACCATAGTTCATTCCTGAGCCGATGGTGAAGGTCTTCTTCTCGTTGCCGGAGAGTGTCACCTCAGAGCCGTTGCCCACCTTGTATGAGCCTGAAGTAGCGCCGTTGGCGAGGCTTGCGGTCACTGTAAGAGTCTCTGTGCTGAATGAGCCGCCGTTGGGGTTGAATTCCACCTTGGGAGTTGCACTCGGATCATAGGGCTCTGTGTCGCGTACGGTCTCTGTATCGCCGGCTTCCTGATTTCCGTCGTAGGGGAGCTGAGTCTTCTTGACAGAAGTAGTAGTGTAGATAAACTGGCCGTCTTCACCGATTTTGCCGGGGCCGTTGAGGACATATACACGGATGTTGCCCTGACCGGAACATTTGGCTGTGAGTTTGCCATTAGTCACATTCTGGATGTCGCCGGTAACAGCGTCTACATATTTGCCGTTGAGGATGCCGGTGAATGTAGCATCGCCGGATACAGTCACGAGAACGTAAGAGTCAACCTTGCTGTCGGTGTAGCGGCGTTTGAAAGCCATCTTGCCGGAGCAGCCGTCGGTGGAATACTGACCTTTACGGAGAGCGGGCACGGCAGCGCGGATCTTGTTAAGACGCTGCAGGTGGAGTGCGAGGGGATGAGAGAGTGATGCTGCCAGGTTGCCGGTAGCATTGCTGTATACGCCGAAGTCGGAAGTATTTACAGAGCCGGTGATGTAGCCGCCGTAGTAAGCGCGGGCAGTGTTCTTGAGGGGCTCGATAGCGCCCTTGTCGATGATGCTGCCTTTGCGGAAGTAAGTCTCGGTGCCTTGCCAGATACAGGGGATACCGCGCCATGTGAACATGAGAGAGAGGTTTTCAGCCCATTCGTTGAGTGAGCCACCGAAGCTCTTGGTGTCCCAGCCGTTGGGGCCGTAGTCGTGACCGTCAACGTATACTACGTTCCAAGTAGCGTCATTGTAGTAGTCGTCTTGTGAACGCACGCCGAAGGCATTCTCAGCGCGGTGGAAGCGCCAGTGCATCGGGAAGTCGATCACGTTGAAGCCTGAATGCTGTGAGTAGTCGGGAGCGTGATAGTTGTTGCCCTCGAGCCAAGCGTTCTTGCTGTGTTTGATGGCGCCTTTGCCAAGGTAATCGTCAGCCTGCTGGAGCACGGACTTGGCGTTGGTGTGGCTGCCGGTCTCACCCTCCATTACAACGAGATTGTCCCAAGAGGTCTCGCTGTAGTCCCAGGCATAGTTCTTATCCTCTTTCCAGGTATAGAAGCAGGGAGAGCAGTTGTAGTTGCCGTCGCGGTAGATAACCTCCTCGGCGCGAGCGCACACCTCACCAAACATGTAGAAGGGAGTGTTGCCGCGCTTCTGGATAGCCTCTGCAGATTTGGCAGCCTCATGGAGCTGGGGTATGAATGCCTTATTGAAAGTAAGGCGAGCGATATGGCCGGAAGTGTCGATACGGAAGCCGTCTACGCCCATCTTGATAAACTTGCTGTAGCAGTCTACGATATAGTTGGATGTAGCGGGGTTTTCGGTATTGAGGTCGACGCAGTCGCCGGCTATCTGGCCCCACCAGCGTGAGGGATCGTCCCAGTTGAAGTGAGCGTAGTGGTGCCAGTAGTTGTGAGTATCCTGATTCTGACCGCGAGTATTCTTCATCAGACCAAGACGGTGGCTGTATTGCTCGCCCGGCTCCAAGCTGTGATAGTTGGAGGGGAGTTTGGTGTTGGGATGAAGCTTCATGGTCTTGTTGATGTTGCTCATGTTTTTGGAGTAATCCTTTACAAACATGGGGCAGAGCGTGTCCTCACCGAAGTTGCCGGTGTGCTGGAGCACGATGTCGAGGATGAGCTTCATGCCTCTGGCATGCACGGCGTCGATAAGGGTCTGGAATTTCACATCCTCGCTCTCGTAACGCGGGTCAACTTTCTTGAAGTCGAAAGCGTGATAGCCGTGGTAGTCGAGTCCGGAAGCGTTTTCCACAACGGGAGTGATCCATACGGCGGTAAATCCGAGAGCCTTGATATAGTCAAGTTTCTCGATAAGACCTTTGAAGTCACCGCGCCATTCGGGGTCATTCTGGTTGAGCACGCCATCCCAGCAATAAGTATTGTTGGAGTGGTCGCCGTCATAGAAACGGGTTGTCATCGCGAAGTAGATTGTCTCATCGCGGAAGTCGGTGCGGTCGCCGATGAAGGTTGCCGCAGAGGCAGACTGGTAAGCACCTCCCAATGTGGTCAGCATCAGTAGCGCAGCAGCTGCTTTTTTGAAGTAATTCATGAAGTTAAAGATGTTATTTAGTTAAAACAAAAAAAATAGTTGTCTCTGCAAGTTGCGTGTCCATGAGGTGAAAAAATGTAGCCGACAGGTGAAAAATCGGCACTGAGTTTTCCTATGGTTAATCTCAAAAAAATATTATGCACACAAAATTAAAAAAAATATTTTATATTTGTACAAATTTTGCGCCAAAATGTCAAAGGATTTGTTTTCGAGGTATGTGTGGATTGTGGATACGATCTCGCGTCATAACGGTATTACTCGCGAGCGGCTCAATACGCTGTGGATGCGCTCGCCGCTCTGTGACGGTCGCCCCATCCCGGAGCGCACGTTCTATCATCATCGTCGCGCCATCGAAGAGTGTTTCAGCATCGACATAGGGTGCAATGCTGCGGGCGAATACTATATAGAGGAGGATACGTCGTCCGGCAAGTCGCTCACCAACTGGATGCTCGACTCCTACGCCGTCAATTCGGCCATGGGCGACGTATCCCGCATAGCAGGCCGCATACAGGTGGAAGACGTGCCCTCGGCCCGCGAATTTCTCCCTCTCGTCATAGAGGCGCTGCGCGACAACGTAGCCATCACCTTCACCTACGCCGGCTTCAACCGTTCACGCGCCGAAAAGGGCATACTCTTCTATCCCTGGATGGTGAAGCTCTACAAGCAGCGCTGGTATATGCTGGGCTATAAGGTGAAGAGCCGCGATATACGCACTTATGCCCTTGACCGTGTGCGCGAGATGCAAGTCACCATGGAGCATTTCACTCTTCCCGAAGATCTCGACCTTGAAGAATATTTCGGACCCATCATCGGCGTCACCTCCTCGAAGGCCGATATCCGCACCGTCCGCATAAGGACCACTCCGACGCAAGCCAAATATCTTCGCGCCTTGCCGCTGCATAAGTCGCAGATGGAGGAGGTGCATGATGACTATTCCATCTTCACATATCGCCTGAAACTCAATTACGAACTCGTCCACGAGCTGCTCGCCTTCGGTCCTGCCGTCACCGTCCTCGAGCCGCGCGAGCTCCGCATAATGCTGACCTCCGAACTCCGAGACACCCTCGCCAACTACGAAGAGTAGTATTAACCACATGAAGAAAATCCGGAGGCGGACGCATTATGCGGTATTGTCAGTAGGACATTCTTGAAAACAATACCTATTGTCGCGTCGCCTCCGGATGAGATTTTCGCTAAAAATCGAGAGGTTTGCTGTCAAAGTATCCGAAATGGAATGATAGTGATGAAATGCGGTCGTTCCAGGATTTTGATGAATTGATCAATTTGACATTCTTCAGACTGTTTCTGGATAACTTCCGGTTATTGTAGGAAGCTATAAAACTAACCCTGTGTTTACTTCTTGGAATGCCGGTATCTCCATAATTATAGTTGCCGTCATCCCACACTGTCAGTACGGCACACACGTTTGGATCCGCACCGCCGTAGTATACGGCTACAGATGATATCTTGTCATTCATATCGTTCATCTTGAGATCACGGAGATTCTGTGAGTTATGGAAATTGCTCGGTGTGTAGGTCAGATACTTACCCTCAAATTCACCATCTGAGAATGCGGCATAATAGCCGATATCCGTAGAGTTCCAATGCTGAAATCCATCGGCTCTTGTCAATTCATTACTTTTGAATGACGATATATCGTGATACTTATAGGGTTGGATATCCAACGAGGGATCTACAGGACGGTCTACCTTTGAGATAAATTCCTGATATGCCGGCTCATCTGTGTCAAAATAATCCACAATAGTATCATCCATCACTACCGCATCGATACCCGGGGTGGAATCCAGATAGTTGACCATCTTTTCAAATTCCGGATTGTCATAAATATAATCTCCGTTTTCATCAAGCTCTGCCATAGTGGAATATA
>CAYVZJ010000073.1:0-5643 GCA_964456155.1 uncultured Sangeribacter sp. | reverse complement strand
TGCCAATTATTTAAAATATTCTTTTAACAGTAAAAGTGTTCAAAACCCGACTCCCGCCGCTTCAAGAGCACTACCATCGGTGACCTCTACACACAGCACGACGAGCGTTGGCGCGGCGGTCGCAACCTGCGTCTCACCATCAAATACTCCTTCGGCAACATGAAAGCCACCCGCCAGTCGCGCCAGCAGAATGCCGAGCCCATTGACACCAGCGGCTACGGCGAAGAAATGTAAAAACTCGTCCGTACGTTGCTCGGAAGGACCGCTTCTCGGAAGGATCGCATCGCGGAACGTTGCTCGGTCATACGGATAATATGTTAAAAATTATTAATTAATGTTAAAATGGGGGGGGGTAGAACCCTCCCTCCATTTTTTTATATCACGTCATTTTGATATCTTAGCGACGTAAAACCTGACATCAGTGTATGAAAATGCACCATTGCAGTCACAGTTGCCAATTATTTGATAATTTTTAATTAACATCATGTTATTTTATGAAAAGACATCTACTAACGGCGGCCTTCATGCTCGCCTTGTCCGGTTTATCCGGGGCGTTCGCGCAGGAGATTTCGCTCACCGGCATATCGCCGGCCTCGGGAAGCGATATCGACACTTTCAATTTCACCCTGACATTCGACATCTCCTCAGTGCCGGCAGAACACGGAGAGGGAGAATACGGTATCGGCTGGCTCGCTGGCGGGGCTATCAATATCTATAAGGGTCTCCCGGATGACGGAACTCTCGTAGGTTCCCTGTACACTAAAGCACACCATGCCGGATCGGCAGGTTGGGAACCCACTGACAAACTCGCGATATCACTGCCCGACTTCGCACCGCAACCAGGGGTTACATATACTGTTCAGGTAGACGAACTATTCTACGTCTTCAAGAAGGGTGAACGCCTTACTAAATATAGCGAAGGCCTTGATTGCAATGTAAATTATACTTTCAAAGGGGCAGCGCAACCTGCCGCCGATGTCCTCCTTACTGACGTAAGCCCTGCAGCATCTACATATATTGAGGAATTGGAGACCGTATCCTATTCATTCAACCGTCCCGTGACATATTCCGGGAAAAATCCGATCAATGTCACCCTCTCCGACGCTACTGTGGTCTCTTCTTCTAATGTCGTGATGTCGGCGGATGGCCTGACGGCAACCGTTACATTCCCGAAGACCTTGCTTAATGTTGGCAAAACTTATAGCGTAGACCTGCCGGCCGGAGCATTTATATCCCAGGCTGACCCGTCATACGTGTCGCATGCTTATTCCTACAGCATAAAGGGTAACTATCATCCCCTCTTCGGTACGGTCAAGAGTTCTGTTCCGGCAGATGGCGCCACCGGTGTATTCGATACGGTAGCCGTCACCTTCGATATGGTAGGCAAACTCTCTTTCCGCGACCTCGATGCAGCCAAATATTGGTTTTTTAATCCTTTGGCCGGAACGACTGACGGATATCTCTATGAGGTAAATGAGGATGGTACGATCGGCAAAAAGTTACCTAACTATATCTATGCTACCTGTAAGGGTGACACTCCTGATGTATTGTATTGGAAACTCCGTCAATTTTCTCCGGAGCCCGGTAAGAAATACCTCTTCAACGTTCCAGAATGGATGTTCGGCGCATACAATCCGGCAACCCCTGATAAATATGACAGAAGCGTCTACAATCCCGAAATCAACGTATATTTCACCGCTCCGACACTCGAACAACTCGGCGCACCCCCGGTGGAAGTCGGCGACCCTATATTCTACGCTAAAGGTAGTGTTATTGAAGGTGGTAAATATGATTACGTTGGAGCAATCAATATTCCTCTTAAAGGTGGTAAATATTATACATTCAATGGAATTGAGTATAAGACATATTTAAATGCAGTTGAGGCAAAGATTTATGATATAACTGACGAATACAATCCTGTGTTTGTCAAGTCCTGTAAGATTTCAGGAGCTAATGTATCAGGTCAATCTAACGATGGCTATTCGATAAATGTAGCAAGTCGCTTTTATTCAGGTCACAAGTATAGAATAGTGGTGCCTGAACATGGCTTCGAGCTAAATAATATAGAGTATTATAATTATTTCATTTCTCCTGAATGGTCATGTGACTTTTACGGTGCTACGCCGGCCGGTATGTTCAAGGCTTCATCTTGCAGCGTTGCGGATAATGCTGACCTCAGTTCGCTAAATGTTGTGGTCTGGAAGTTTGACGGTTCTTACAATTACAACGGCGTAAAAGCGCTCTTCGGCGGCGATGTGCTCACTCCGGTGCGTACCACCGTCTCCGATGCTTCGGGTGTGACCACCGTCATGGCCCACTGCTATGACCCCGTTACCGGTATTCCGGCTCCTCTCAAGCCCGGCGAGCAATATAAGGTTGTCCTTCCCGAAGGCATACTCTTCTACCCCGGTGCTTCAACAGTCAAGAATGCCGAGACCGTGCTCACAGTCAACGGCGTAAGCGATATGGAAACGGTAAATCTGAGCGTGATACGTGACAATATGTCATCAGAGATGCAGACTCTGAAGGACGCGTCAGCGACCCTCAACCTTCTCCCCGGCGATGGGTGGAGCGTAAGCAAACTCTCCCATAACGGCAACGATGTGACGGCATCCGTCAAAGAGGGCGCTTACACCACGCCGGCTCTTGACCTCGACAGCAATCTCGTTGTCACCCTCGCCTACACCGGCGAATGGGCGGAGGAGCAGTCCGACGGCTCATGGACCATATCCGGCACCGACATCACTATCCACGGTGAGGACGGCATGATCGTGGTAAGCGGCGCTCCCGAAGGCTCGGCAGTCAATGTATACACCGAAGGTGGCTCCGAGATAGGCACGGCCACATCCGAAGGCAAACCCCTTCTCATCTCCGCCTCCACCGGCAATACCTACATCGTGGTAACAGCAGCCCACGCCGCCAAAATCACCCTCTAACAAATCCGGACAGTCACCACATCAGGCTGTCACCTTGACCTGATGACCTGATGACCTGATGACAATCTGACAAAAACCAAAAGAAATAAATCAAAATGAAAAAAATACTTCTCATCCTCTCCGCGATAGCCGCAATAAGCCTCTCACCGGAGGCGTCGGCCAAGGAGACCATCTCCCTGACGGGCATCACTCCCGCCGCCGGGAGCGAGATCACCTCTTTCGACTTCACCCTGACATTCGACCTCTCGGCCGTCGAGGCGGCTGAAGGCCCCGGCTCATACGGCATCGGATGGCAGAGCAACCATACCGTACCGCCGAAATCCAGCGAACGTTCGGTGACCATCTACCGTGGCGACGCCGTGGGCGGCACTCCGATAGGCTATGCCTGCACCTCCAACTACAATCCCACCGTCAGCGGATGGACACCCTCTGACAAGGTGGAGATATCGCTGCCCGGCATAGCCCCGGAGCCGGGTGTCACCTATACGGTAAAGATCACCAACTACTTCTACGCCTATGAGGCCGGAAGCGGTTCGACGGCCAAGAGCGACCGACTGAACTTCTACCTCAATCCGGTGACTTATTCATTTGTAGGTTCGTCAGAGGTAGCGGCGCGTCCGCTGCTCGTCTCCTCCTCTCCCGCATCAGGCGCGGCTGTCAAGTCGCTTGACGTGCTGGCGCTCAACTTCAACCGTGCGGTGACCTTCGCCGGCGGCAATGAAATTACCGTCAGCGACAGCAAGGGAGTGACGGCTAAATCCTCAGACGTGACAATGTCCGCAGACGGTATGACGGCCTCTGTATTGTTTGATGGCACACCGATGGTGAAAGGCGAGACATACACGGTCAGCATACCGGCCGGCGCATTCGTTTCAACCACTGACGCCGCGATGACGTCAGACGCGCTGACACTCACATTCTCAGGCGACAAGTATCCGACATTCGATGTCGCATCAACGACTCCGGCCAATGGTGAGACAACCCTTACACGGACTGTCACCGTCAACTTCGCGCTTCCCGCGGGGACACGCATCTCGGCGGACGGAGCGACACCCCCGGCAGGGGCGCAGGCCTATCTTTACTCGGGGAGTGTCTCACCCGAAAATCTGCTTTCGATATGCGCCGCTACAGGCGTGACTGCTGACGGCAACGGACTGACATGGGAATTTCCGGTATCTCCCGAGCCGGGAACGGACTATATCTTCGTGCTTCACGAGGGAGCCTTCGCACCTTACTCCATCTCAGCAGGTGCATACTCCACCGAGATATTCAACCCTGACGTGACGCTCTCATTCTCTACTCCGACTATCGCTGATGCCGGTTTTCCGGCACTGACCGTCGGTGAGGGTAAAACCATCGATTACGATGGAAATGCTGTGAAGGTAAGTCCGATTGCCTCCATCAGCACTATCACACTCCCGGTTACCGGCGGTGCATACAGTGTAGGGGGTGTTACTGAAGCCATCTCTACAGAGGGCAACGGTAACGGTTATATCTACGACATAACGACCGCCACAGCGCCGATCCTTATCAAGGAGTTTAACATAGCCGGTATCGATATTGAGGGTGAGGCTTCCTATCTCTTGGAGGTTTATTGCCAGTTCAATCCCAACCGTAAATATCGGATTGAGGTTCCGGCAGGTGGAATGAAGATCGACAACGAGTTGCTTGTCAACTATGCTGTATCTCCTGAATGGGCGATGGAGTTTGAGGGCAACACTACTTTAACCTCACCCGGAAAGCCCTATTATTGCAATCTCGAGGGTCTGACCGAACTGGCTACTATCAATGCCGTGATCTTCAAGTTTAAGGGTTACTTTCTGCCTTCTACCAGTACTAATAACCCTATCACGGTGACACAAGGTATCGGACACGTCGAGAGTTCGGTATTTGCCGAGCAGACTATCACGTATGAAAAAGATAATACCGTCCTCACGGCATACTGTTATGATAAGAAGACGGGTCTTCCGTTTAACATACCGGTAGGTAAAAATTATACATTCGGTGTTTCTAAATATGCACTTCAGGCACTTCCCCCATATTCCTCATCCTCATCTGTCACCGAGGTGTCATACACGATCAGCGGTGCGGCGAAGAATCCGGCCGTGACTCTCATTGTAAATGTCAACGGCATGACTACCGGCGTTAAGGCCGATCTATATCATCCGCTCACGGTCAACCTTGCTCCCGATGCAAACTGGAGTGTAAGCGCCCTCTCCTTCAATGGTGAGGATGTGCTCGCTGACCTGAAAAACGGCAACTACGAGACACCGGCTCTCGGTGGCAACTCTACTCTTGAGGCTACCGTAGAATACACGGGTCAGTGGAGCGTTGAGAACGGCACTACCGGCGTCTGGGAGATACCCGGCAGCGACATCAGCATTTACGGCGAGGATGGTGAGGTAGTCGTGACCGGAGTCTCTTCCAAAAACGTAATATCCATCTACACCGTAGGCGCAACCCTCGTCAAGCGTCTCACCCCCGAAAGCGGCACGGTAAGGATACCCCTCGACCGCGGTCAACTCTACATCGTCACCGTAGACAACACCGCCGCCCGCATCCTCCTCTAAACAACCCCAAAGACTGATTTCCATCGCTTTGCGATGTGTCAATTAAACATGCCAAAGGCTACAGTACATGACATTTTTTATTATATGTTAGACCCCAAGAGAAAATACTGAATCGCTTGCGGCCATTGTTCCTCATC
>CAYVZJ010000072.1:0-5840 GCA_964456155.1 uncultured Sangeribacter sp. | reverse complement strand
GAAGTCGTGGATATTGAGGAGATGAACACCGGTGTCTCCATCATGGACTTGGGCTGGAACGAGTTCCGCCTCGACCTGCTTGATTATATGCGAGAGGGTCACGACATCGAACATACTCCTTTCGGACTTCATGCCATTGTGCCGTCGTCGCAGGACGCGCCTCCGGGTGTGATTTTCGTTCTCAAAAATCGTAACAACGACATCAATATCGACCGCAAGAACCGACTCCATCCGTTCTATATGGTCTATATCACGAAAGACTCCGAGGTTGTCATTGACCACCTCGACCCGAAAGGGCTGCTCGACCGTATGCGTCACCTTTGCCGTGGCAAGGCGACACCGCTGCTTGACCTTTGCCACAAGTTCAACGCCGAGACTCGCGACGGTCAACGTATGGGCACGTATTCCCGGCTCCTCGGCGACGCCATCTCGTCACTTATCAAGGTCAAGGAGACCACCGACCTTTTCTCGTTCCTCGACGGCGACAGCGGCTCGCTTTTCGGCAACGAAGTCCGCGGACTCGACGACTTTGAGTTAATTTGTTTCTTAATAGTGAAGTAATTTTATGAAGTGGACTATTGAACAGTTAAAATATTTACGAGAGTCAGAAGATTCTGTTGAGTTTAAAGCAGCAGAACATGGGAACTTTTCTTATGATGGAGGAACGAAGACTCAACCCAAAGACCGCAGAAAATGCATATTGGGGTATGTTACAGCCCTATGTAATGAAGGAGGTGGAACCTTAGTACTGGGAATGCATGACAAGTATCCTCATAAAGTTTTAGGAACTCAACAGAATATTGATGCCATCGGATTATTAGAGAGTAATATTTATAATGATTGCGGCATACGTCCGCAAATATATGAGTTATACGAAAATCCCGAAAATCGTACAGGTCGAGTTGTAGTTATTCAAGTAGAAGGAAGGCCCGTTGGTAAACTCTTCCGATTTGAGGACGTACCCCTTATGCGAGTTGGAGAAGAATTAAAACCAATGTCGGATGAGCGCATTCTCCAGATTTTATGTGAGCATGAGCCTGATTTTTCGGCTGAATTTTGCACTGGACTTAAATTTTCGGATTTAGATCCTGAAGCCATTACAATTCTCAAAAAGCGCTACTCCGAGAAACAGCGCAATCCAAACTTTCGTACCCTCACAGATCGCCAAGCATTAAGTGACCTCAAACTTACATCAGGAAATAAAATCACATATGCCGCCTTAATTCTTTTAGGAAAGACTGATGTTGTTCAAAAGTATCTGCCCCAGGCGAAGATAGTATTGGAATATCGTAAATCGGTCTCTTTAATCCCTTTTGATAATCGTCAAAGTTATTGTGGCCCATTCTATAAGATAGTAGACGATTTATGGCATGATATAAATCTACGTAACAGCAAAATCGATATTCAAAATAACTCGTATTTTGACAATATAAATTATTTCAATGAAGAAGTTATTCGTGAAGCTATCAATAACGCTGTTGCTCATAGAGACTATCGACGTAATAGCGAAACAGTCATAAAATTATATCCAGACTTATTTGTCGTAATGAATGCAGGAGGGTTTCCGTTAGGAGTATCTCAAGATAATTTACTTGAGGTTCAAAGTACTCCTCGTAATAGATTATTATCTGAGGTATTGGCTGCAACAGGAGTCGGAGAACGGTCTGGGCAAGGAGTTGATAAAATATTTAGAATAACATTATCGGAAGGTAAAGAATTCCCTGATTATTCCCATTCTGATAACTTCAGGGTAGAATTGAGAATAGATGCAACTATTAAAGATGCTGCTTTTGCAATGTTTATTGACTCAGAACAACGTGATTTAGATCCCGAGGAAAGACTTTCAGTATTAGAAGTTATGGGATTGGATTCTATACGTCGTGGTAAATCTGAGATTGTTCCGAAAGATATCATTAATAAACTATTATCCCGTAAACTTATAGAAAAGCGAGGTAAAACGCGAGCGACACATTATATTTTGGCAAAAAGTTATTATGAAATGTGTGGAAAAAATGCGCAATATACTCACGAACAGGAGTGGGGTATAGAGCAAGTTTTACCATATATATTGACTCATTTCAAATCGTTTAAGACTGCAAAGATGAAAGATTTTGCAGCCTTATTAGAACCACATTTAACGAGGCGTCAAGTCAGAAGCCTGATTGAAAAAATGACACCCATCTATTTGTCAAAATCTGGTACAGGATCTGGGACTATATATTCACTTAGTGATGCTTTTATTAAAGGTTCAGATCTTCTTACTAAAGCTCTGGGGATTGGTATGCAAGAGCTTATTAAAATAGGTGATGTAGCTAATGTCCAAAATAATGTCCAAAATGGCGTCCAAAATGGCGTCCATGATATTAATAATAGATAAAACAACTCTGGATATCAGGCTCTTATTAATGTCCAAAAGTATTATCACTATTAATTAACTAATTAAAGTTGAATAAGTAATTATGTTAGGACTGCCACCAACCACCGAAGTCAAACGACCGCTTCCAAAGGCGCAGCTTTTTAAGCGGTTCGACTGGACTCCATCGCAACGAGAGCGTTTCGATGGGGAGGTGTCGCGTCTTGACTTCGTTAATTGGATTTCGCCTCGCACCGTTCCGGCTATCGCCGTCGGCAACGAGGTCAAAGAAATATTCGTGGTCGAAGTGTCGCTCAAATCTCGCGACTTCGACACTAAGGCAATCACGCTCCTTGCCAAATATATCCCTCAGCGCATAGTCTACCTTCTGCGCTTCGAGGATGAAGCTATGCTCGCCACTTATCACGCCAAACTCTTTACCGCACCGTGGCGAGCAGTAGAGTACATCTTTGTGCCGCTGTCTGGTCTTAACCTTGATGCCGTTTGGGAAAACATCGTTTCCTCAATCGGTGAGTTCTCCGTCGAGGAAGACAAGTCTCTCTCCGAGCAAATCAAGGTTGATGAAGAACGCGCCAAACTTGAACGCCAAATCGCCGCATTGGAGCGTCAGATGAACGCCACCAAGCAGCCGCGCCGCAAGCGCGAACTGTTTGAGCAACTTCGTTTGCTCAAACAATGCACAATTCACAATTTATAATTCACAATTATGGGCTACGATGACAAAAATATAATTGCAGCAAAAAGTAAGTCTTTTGCACTCCGTTGCATAAGACTTTACAAATACTTATGTTCAGAACAAAGTGAATATGTGCTTTCAAAACAAATGCTTCGTTCCGGAACGAGTATTGGCGCAAACGTCAAGGAGGCATTAAGAGGCCAAAGCAAAGCAGATTTTGGCGCAAAAATGAATATCGCGCTGAAAGAGGCTAACGAAACTGAATATTGGCTCGAATTGTTGGATGAATCTAATTTCATTACCAAAGATCAAGCCGAAAGTATCTTGTCAGATTGCAGAGAACTTCTACGCATACTGACATCAATAGTAAAATCAACATTCTCAAACAAATAATTGTGCATTTTGCATTATGAATTGTGAATTCAACAAGCTACGAATGAAAAGCCTTGACGCTGTGGAGGGTAATGTGGCGAAGATTGCCGCATTGTTTCCTCATTGCGTCACTGAGCGAAAGGGCAAGGACGGCACCGCCGAACTTGCTATCGACTTCGACAAGCTGCGGGCGGAGTTGTCGACCGACGCTCTCGACACCGGCGAGGAGCGTTATCAGTTCACGTGGCCCGACAAGCGAGCCGCTTCACGTCTTGCCAACACTCCGACCGACAAGACGCTGCGCCCGGACGTGAACGCCTCTGAGGATTTTTGGAACACCAAAAATCTCTACATCGAGGGCGACAATCTCGACGTGCTGAAAGTGCTCCGCGAAAACTATCTCGGCAAGGTCAAGATGATCTACATTGACCCGCCATATAACACCGGCAATGATTTCGTCTATAACGACGACTTCGCCCAGGGCAAGGAAGACTTCGAGGCAACCAGTGGACTCTTTGATGAGGACGGTAACCAAGTCCTCGACCCTATGCAGCGCAACACCGAAAGCAACGGTCGCTTTCATACCGACTGGCTCAATATGATCTATCCTCGCCTGAAAGTCGCACGCGACTTACTCTCTGAAGATGGTGTTATCTTCATTTCCATTGACGATAACGAGTTGGAAAATATGCGCCGAATATGTAACGAAGTATTCGGTGCTTGCAACTTCCGTAATACTATTTTAACCCGAAGAAGGGTTAAGAGTCTGAATTCTCAGTTCGCGGACAACGGCTTACAGACATTAAACGTAGGTTTTGAGTATGTATTAGTATATGCCAAATCCAAAAAGTTCATGATGAAAGCCTTGCGTCAAAAAAAGCAAGTTGCTAAAGAAGAAGGTCAATGGCAAGGATTTTGGAGTAACGCAGATAGACCTACAATGCGATACGATGTTTTAGGTTTCACCCCTGAAACGGGACAATGGCGTAGTTCAAAAGATAAAGCAGACAAAGCGGTAGCAAATTATCAGTTATTCATGAAGGAGTTTGCTGATAAAATGACCTTAGAGGAATACTACGAAAAGACTGGCATTTCAGATTTCATAAAACGAGATCTTAATGGGAAAGGTAAGAATGGAGGCGTTTATCATTGGGTTCCTCCTACAGATACCACGCTCAGAACCAGCAACTGGACAGACATCGAAGTTTCACAGATTATCAAAGAAATTGACATACCTTTTGATAATCCTAAAAATAGGTCTCTTATTGCTGAACTTATAAAGTTATCCGAGTTCTCAAAAACCGACATCATCCTTGACTTCTTCAGTGGAAGTGCAACTACCGCCCACGCTGTAATGAAACTCAACGCTGAGGATGGCGGACACCGCAAATTCATCATGGTGCAACTCCCCGAAGTTACTGATGAAAAGAGCGAGGCTCGCAAAGCCGGCTACGAAACCATCTGCCAAATCGGTGAGGAACGCATACGCCGCGCAGGAGCGAAGATAATGCACGATGCAAAATGCACAATGCACAATGAAAAGACGAAGAAAAACGGATTGTTTGATGATTGTGAATTGAGCAATGTGGATTGTGCATTGCCCGATGTTGGCTTCCGTGTTCTCAAACTCGACTCGTCGAATATGGAGGATGTGTTCTACACTCCCGAAGACTTCAGCGAGGCTGACTTGTTCAATACCGTTGACAACGTCAAGAGCGACCGCACACCGCTCGACCTTCTTTTCCAAGTAATGCCGGAACTCGACATCGAGCTTTCCGCTAAGATTGAGGAAAAGGAAGTCAACGGCAAAAAGGTGTTCTTCGTAGACGACACTTATCTTATCGCCACTTTCGACACCGAGGTCAACGAGTCAACCGTCACCGAGATTGCCAAGATGCGCCCGCAATATTTCGTTATGCGTGACTCATCGGCAGCAAACGACAACGTGCTCGACAACTTCGAGCAAATCTTCAAGCATTATTCACCCGACACCATCCGCAGAATACTGTAATGCTATGAAGTTCAAGTTTAAGATACAGGGTTATCAGACTGATGCGGTAGAAAACACTACCAACATCTTTGTCGGCCAGCCCAACCGCGACCCCTCGAAGTATCGCCGCGACCTCGGCAAGCGAGGTTCGGGGGTTATCCGCTTCGAGGGTGACGATGACGGCTATCGAAACGCTGACGTGGAGTTGTCGTCCAAGCAGTTGCTTGAAAATCTCCACGCGGTTCAGACCACCGCCGGAGTGCCGCTCTCAAAGTCTCTCAGCAAGATCGACGGACTCGGTGCCGTCAACCTTGATGTCGAAATGGAAACCGGCACAGGTAAGACCTACGTCTATATCAAGACGATGTTTGAGCTCAACAAACTCTACGGTTGGTCGAAGTTCATCATCGTCGTGCCGAGCATCGCTA
>CAYVZJ010000071.1:0-6522 GCA_964456155.1 uncultured Sangeribacter sp. | reverse complement strand
TGCCAATTATTTAAAATATTCTTTTAACAGTAAAAGTGTTCAAAACCCGACTTATGAGGTATTAGGCCTTGGATTTAGACTTTGATTTAAGTTTGACAACTATAAAATTTGTATATATCCCCGAATTCTTTGTAGAGTTCGGGGATATTCTTTTATATACTAAAATGATGATATTTTTAACATATTTTTGTATATTTGTAAAATATTATCAAAAATAGACGGATTATGTCCCGTATAGTTAAAATAAAGAAGGGTCTTGACATACCGGTGGATGGCACCCCTTCAAGTCGGCTGACAGTTCATAAGCCGGAAGCCATCGGCATAACACCCGATGACTTTCCCGGATACGTATGGCGACCGGTGGTAAAAACCGGGGATAAGGTGACTGCCGGCTCCCCCCTCTTTCAGGCAAAGGAAGACGATGATATAAAACTCGTTTCACCCGTTGTAGGTACTGTGGAAGAAATACGCAGAGGCGACCGACGACACATCCTGGATATGAAAATTATCCCTGAAGGCAACGCCACGGAGTGTATCAACATCGAACTCCCCACCGACGTTCCTGACTTCAGCACCATTCCCAACAGGAGAAAGAAATTTGAGGATGCCCGTTGGCAGCAATTTCAGGATCATGCCCGCGCTGCGCTCAAGAACTCCGGTCTCTGGGCTATGATGAGACAGCGCCCCTATGATGTTGTACCCGCAGCGGAGATTATTCCCGACAATATCTTTGTGACTGCATTCGATTCTGCGCCAAATGCGCCTGACCTTATGCAGGGGCTTGACCGCCACGATATCTATAAGGGCATCGAAGTGCTTGACTCTCTGACTTACGGCGACGTCTACATAGGTTGTAATGCCGGTCAACTCTCCGAACTGGAAATAACAGCCAATCAGAAGGCACGAATCACTTGCTACATAGGCCCTCACCCTGCCGGAAATGTCGGCCCGCAGATAGCTGCCACTCTCCCAATAGCAAAAGGCTCTACGTACTGGACACTCGATATTCGCACCCTCGCTGCTATCGGTTACCTTTTCAATACCAACGAACTAAATTTTGAAACGATAATAGCCCTCACAGGTCCGGAAGTAAATAATCCGCATCTTATCAAGACCATACAGGGTGCAGATCTATCTTCTTTAATGAAGGATGTCGACCTTAGAGAGGGCGATGACAAACGTTTTATCTCCGGCAATGTCCTGACCGGTTACAATGTAGACCGTAGGGATGGTTTCCTGAGATATCCCTATCGTCAGATCAGCGTTATTCAGGAGGGCGACAAGGTTGATGAGTTTATGGGCTGGGCTTCGATGAGTCCCTCCAAATTCAGCGTGAAGCGTATGCTCCCCTCCGGGCTTTTCAGAGGCAACCGCAAATATCGGTTTGACTCACGTCTGCTCGGTGGACATCGCGCCATGATACTTACCGGTGAATTAGACAGTGTCTTCCCCTTTGACATTTATCCGGAATATCTGCTCAAAGCAACAATGGTATCCGACTATGACCGGATGGAAAATCTCGGCATCTACGAGGTGGCGCCGGAAGACTTCGCTCTACCTGAATTTGTAGACACATCCAAAGAACCGCTTCAGCAGATAATTCGCGACGGACTGGAGAGACTTAGAAAATTGTAAATCATAATCAACAGAGTTGATATGTCAGGTATAAACAAACTTAAAAAGCGGATTGACGGCCTGAAGCCACACTTTGAGAAGGGTGGCAGGTTTGCACCGCTGCATTCCGTATTTGAGGGCTTCTATACATTCCTCTTTACTCCGGAAGAGACCTCCTCATCCGGTGTGCACATCCATGATGCCAACGATACAAAGCGCACCATGATTACCGTAGTCATCGCGCTGCTCCCCTGCTGCCTCTTCGGTATGTGGAACGTCGGATATCAGCATTCTCTTGCCACCGGCGAAGCGGGCATGACGTTCTGGCAGATGTTCTTCTACGGACTACTCGCCGTGCTGCCAATGATTGTCACCTCCTACGTCGTGGGACTCGGTATTGAGTTTATTTTCGCCCAACTGCGCGGTCATGAAATTCAGGAGGGCTATCTTGTCTCCGGTCTGCTTATACCTATGATATGCCCGGTAGACACTCCCTGCTGGATGATAGCCGTGGCGGTTGCCTTCGCGGTTATTTTCGCGAAAGAAGTCTTCGGTGGCACCGGCTTCAACTTTATCAATGTCGCCCTGACAGCGCGCGCATTCCTTTTCTTCGCCTATCCCTCTAAGATGAGCGGTGACAGTGTATTTGTCTCTTTGGGTGACTCTCCGGCAGCCGATGCTTTCAGTGGAGCGACACCTCTGGCGGAAGTGGCACAATTCACGCCCGATGCTGTGCAGATCACCGCTGTCAACGGTGCGCCTCTCTCCTGGATGGATATGTTCTGGGGACTCAATGCCGGCTCATGGGGTGAAACATCCGTCTTCTGCATTCTTATCGGCATGGTGATATTGCTCGTGGCCGGAGTGGCTTCATGGCGCGTCATCATTTCCGCCGTCGGCGGGGCGTTGGCTATGGGATGGCTCGCACATGCCTTTGCCACTCCGCTTTATCCGGTAAGTATGGTCTCCCCTATCCATCAGTTTTGCCTCGGCGGACTCGCCTTTGCGATAGTATTTATGGCTACCGACCCGGTGACCGCCTGCCATACCAATACCGGAAAATGGATTTACGGTTTTCTGGTGGGCGCTTTAGCCATCATTATCCGTTGCTATAACACCGGCTTTCCCGAAGGTGCAATGCTGTCGGTATTGCTGATGAACTGTTTCGCACCGCTCATTGACTGGTGTGTAGTAGAGAGAAATATAAGTCGTAGAAAACGTCGCATCGTTTATCGTAAAGATTCCACATTATGATCAATCGACAGAGCAATATATATACCGTCTGCTATGCAGCCCTTATTGTAATCGTGGTAGGTGTCACGCTGTCGCTCATCTATCAGGCCTTGCGTCCCGCTCAGGTGGAAAATATCGCCAACGACACCCGACGCCAGATTTTGGCTGCTGCAAGAATTTATCCGGCCGTCGGCCAATCCGTAAGCCAACTCTATGCTGAGCACGTCACAGACTCTTACATAGTCAATGACAAAGGCCAAAAGATTGACGCCGATGAAAATGCTTTTGACATTAACGTGGCCGAACAGGTAAAACGCCCCGACGACCAACGTCTGCTTCCCGTATTCGTCTGTCAGACTGAGAATGGAGTGAAATATATTTTACCTGTATATGGTGCCGGACTCTGGGGACCGATATGGGGATACATGTCCTTTGACGACAACGGCAACACCATATATGGTGCCTATTTTGCCCATCAGGGAGAAACTCCGGGACTCGGAGCTGAAATTGAAAAACCTGCCTTCTCATCACAATTTGAAGGGAAGGATGTCTTTAATACGCAAGGCCGTTTTACTTCTGTATTGGTGGTAAAGGCCGGACGCGAACCGAAAGACGGCACTCCTTACGTAAATGCAGTAAGCGGAGGAACAGTGACAAGCACCGGCGTGCAAAGCATGCTTCAGAACTCGCTCGCGCCTTACTCCGCATTTCTTAAATCACTTACCAACTCTGAGCCACAATGAAAATACCTAAATCCCTTATACCGCTTTTCAATCCTTTCTCCAAGGATAATCCGGTAATTGTACAGATTCTCGGCATTTGCTCGGCATTGGCCGTTACAGCCAAACTCGAACCGGCCGTCGTGATGACAATATCCGTAACGGCTGTGCTGGCGTTTGCCAACGTCATCATATCGGCCATGCGTAAGACGATACCCACTTCCATTCGTATCATTGTGCAATTGGTAGTGGTGGCAGCCCTCGTAGTAATCGTCGACCAGGTGCTTAAGGCTTACGCTTACGATGTTTCCAAGCAACTTTCCGTATTTATCGGTCTGATAATCACCAACTGCATCATCATGGGGCGCCTCGAGGCCTTCGCTCTGAGCAATTCTCCCTGGCCGGCATTCCTCGATGGCATCGGCAACGGACTCGGTTACGGCTGGGTGCTCGTCACTGTGGCTTTCTTCCGCGAACTCTTAGGCAGCGGCACGCTCTGGGGATATCAGGTTATCCCGCAGTGGCTCTATGACCATGGATATCAAAACAACGGCATGATGATCCTGCCACCGATGGCTCTTATCACAGTAGCCTGCATCATCTGGGTGCATCGCTCTAAAAACAAGGATATTTGACAGAAATACAGGCATAAAGATATTACATTATGGAAAACCTGAATCTCTTCATACGGTCTATATTCATTGACAACATGATATTCGCATATTTCCTCGGAATGTGCTCTTATCTTGCTGTGTCCAAGAATGTAAAGACGGCTTTCGGACTTGGAATAGCCGTCACTTTCGTGCTCATAGTCTCGCTGCCGGTGTGCTGGGTAATCAACACTTACATCCTGCAACCCGGTGCGCTTTCATGGCTTGGTGAGAAATATGCGGAGGCCGACCTCTCATTTCTCGGCCTCATCATGTTTATCTCCGTCATTGCTGCATTGGTGCAGATGCTTGAGATGTTTATAGAAAAATTCTCGCCATCGCTATATGCCTCCTTAGGCATCTTCCTCCCCTTGATAGCAGTGAATTGCGCCATTCTGGGCGCGGTGCTCTTCATGCAGCAGCGCGATTTCAGCAATGCCTGGACAGCCACTGTTTACGGTGCCGGCTCTGGTATAGGCTGGCTTCTGGCCATCGTATGTCTCGCTGCCATCCGCGAACGACTGGAATACAACAACATACCTCGTCCTCTCAAAGGGATCGGTATTTCTTTTATCATTACCGGACTCATGGGTATCGCATTCATGAGTTTCCTCGGCATTAAAATCTGACAAAAATGTTGACATCTATACAATGGACTTCCATAACGGCAGCGTCGCTGATATTCCTGCTGCTGGTGATGATATTGGTGGCTCTCCTTCTTGTGGCAAAGAAGTTTCTTGTCAAATCCGGAGAGGTATCCATCTCTATCAATGACGGCTCCAAACTGCTCAGGGCCAAGACGGGCTCCACGCTTTTGATGACGCTTGCTGACAACGACATACATCTCTCTTCAGCCTGTGGCGGCAAGGGCAGTTGCGGACAGTGTCGCGTGCAGGTGCTCTCCGGCGGAGGCGAGATGCTCCCTACAGAGGCAGTGCATTTCACGCGCAAGCAGATACGCGAACACTGGCGTCTTGGCTGTCAGGTGAAGGTCAAGGAGGATATGACACTCAAGGTAGACGCAGCTGCCCTCAATGTCAAGGAATGGGAATGTGAAGTGATATCCAATAAGAATGTGGCCACTTTTATTAAAGAATTTATCGTCAGACTTCCCCAAGGCGAACACATGGACTTTATCCCCGGCTCGTACGCCCAGATACGTATTCCCGAATACTCGATGACCTACGATAAGGATATCGATAAGGCACTCATCGGCGAGGAGTATCTCCCGTCATGGGAAAAGTTCGGACTCTTCTCCTTGGCTTGTAAGAATACTGAAGAGACGGTGCGCGCCTACTCTATGGCCAACTATCCAGAGGAGGGCGACCGCATCATGCTGACCGTGCGTATCGCCACTCCCCCCTTCAAGCCGAAGCCTGAGGTAGGCTTCATGGATGTAAGTCCGGGCATAGCCTCATCCTATATCTTCTCTTTGAAGCCCGGCGACAAGGTGCTGATGTCAGGACCTTACGGCGACTTCCATCCTATCGTCGACTCTACCGACGAGATGATATGGGTAGGTGGTGGCGCCGGTATGGCACCGCTGAGAGCACAGATAATGTGGATGACCAAGACTCTCAACACCCGCAATCGCAAGATGTCATACTTCTATGGTGCAAGAGCGCTCAATGAGGTGTTTTATCTTGATGACTTCCTGCAACTTGAGAAAGACTTCCCCAACTTTAAATTCTATCTTGCCCTCGACCGTCCCGATCCGGAGGCAGACAAAGCCGGCGTGGCATATACACCCGGATTTGTACATCAGGTGATGTATGAGCAGTATCTCAAGGACCATGACGCACCGGAGGATATACAATTCTATATGTGCGGACCGGGCCCGATGAGTAATGCCGTAAATAAGATGCTGTATGATCTCGGCGTCGAACCGGAACAGATACATTACGATAATTTCGGCGGATAAATTTGCATAATAGAGTGCAAATACCTACCTTTGTCATAAATACTAACCTTACGGCTTTGTCCCCTTTGGAAATTCAATAATTTACCGGGGCAAGTCATATCTAAAACATCTAACAATACCATGCAAAGAGACAACGAAATCTTTGAAATCATTGACCGCGAGCATCTTCGCCAGCGTCGTGGCATCGAACTTATTGCCAGTGAAAACTTTGTGAGCGACGAAGTGATGCGCGCCATGGGCTCTTGCCTTACCAACAAATATGCCGAGGGCTATCCCGGCCATCGTTATTACGGTGGTTGCCAGGTGGTAGACGAGGCAGAAAATCTCGCCATCGAACGCGCCAAAAAACTCTTCGGCGCTGAATGGGCTAACGTGCAGCCCCACA
>CAYVZJ010000070.1:0-7409 GCA_964456155.1 uncultured Sangeribacter sp. | reverse complement strand
AAACCTTTCAGCTTGTCGCTTGTTGCAAACCATCGCTTTCAATCAGATTATCCTTAGATAACCGCCCTTCCTCCGAAAAGCGAGTGCAAAGGTAGAGACTATTTTTCAATCCACCAAATCTTCCGCACTATTTTAACCGATTTTAACAACTAAAGCTTTAGGGGGCTCCGTGAGACGATTATGGCTACTGAGTCCTACTTTATGCAGCCGGAGCATCTAAGAGGAGGGTATTATACAGAGAGCGGCGTCCATATACTTATATATATTATAGTGGCTAAAGAATTTTTTTGTATCTTTGCGGTCGAATTCACCATTTTTCTTTAGGCCATGAATTTTCATCAGCGCATTTTCAATCTCATCAACCGTGACCGTAAGGGTATGCTGGCCAGCAGGATATATGACTGGTATATGCTCATTATGATTCTGGGCAGCATCGTACCGCTGATGTTTGTGGATAATTATCCGATTTTCCGAATCATTGAGGCTGTGACGGTGACGGCGTTTATTATCGACTATATGTTGAGATGGTATTCGGCGGCCATGACCATGAAGGAAGGATGGGTATCGTATCTGAAATACCCGTTTACCCCGATGGCGATCATCGACTTGCTGAGCATCCTCTCGGGTATGGATCTGATAAGCGCCGAATTTAAGTTACTGAGATTGACGCGATTGCTCCGACTGGTAGCGCTATTGAAAATCTTCCGCTATTCATCAAAGATAGAAATATTCACGCGCGTATTGAGGCAGGAGAAAGATGTATTGTTGGGCGTGCTGGCAATTGCGCTGTTTTATATATTTGTGTCGGCGCTTATAATGTTTAACGCAGAGCCCCACATCAACCCCTCCACCGGCGAGCCGACATTCGCTTCATTTTTCGACGCACTTTACTGGGCAACGGTGACGCTGACCACCGTGGGCTACGGCGACCTCTGCCCCACTACCGACATAGGGCGCGTAATTTCGATGATTTCTTCGCTCTTCGGAGTGGGCATAATAGCCATGCCCTCAGGAGTAATCACAGCCGGATACATGCAGGAATACCGCAAGTATCAAGGCGACCATCAAACTCACCTTGAAGAAAAACACGAAGAAAAATCGACGGCTCGCGAATAATCGTCAGTCCCCGGCTACTGATTTACGACATAAAATCATTATCTTTGCCAATCATGGAAAAGAAATTACCTCAAATAATATCTCTCCCCAAGATCTACGACCCGCGCGGGAGCCTGACTTTCGCGCAGGGTGGAGAGAAAGGCAATATACCATTTGACATCAAGCGCACCTACTGGATATATGATGTCCCGGCCGGAGCCGAGCGGGGCGGACATTCCCACAAAGTGTCAGAAGAGCTCATCATAGCACTCTCGGGCAGCTTCAGAGTCAACCTATTTGACGGCACGGATTGGCGCCACTACGAGCTCAACCGCCCGTTTAACGCACTGTACGTTCCGCCGCAAAACTGGCGCACGCTCGACAACTTCTCCACCGGAGCCGTGTGTATGGTGTTGACTTCCACCGAGTTTGACGAGAGCGACTACATACGTGATTACGAAGACTTCAAAAAATCGGTAAGATGAAATACCCGTTTCTTGACCTTGCCCGGCTCAGCACCCCCATACTTCCCGAGCTCGAAGAGGCCGCACTGCGGGTGATACGCTCAGGTCGATACATAGGCGGCGAGGAAGTGGAGACATTCAACCGGGAACTTGCTGAGTATCACAGAGCTCCCTTTGCCATAGGTGTAAGCAACGGGCTCGACGCACTGCGCCTCATAATCCGCGGCTATATCGAGATGGGCCGTCTGCGCCCGGGCGACGAGATAATAGTGCCTGCCAATACATATATCGCCTCACTCCTGGCTGTGACCGACAATGGGCTGATTCCCATCCCCGTGGAGCCCGACATCACCACTATGAACCTTGACCCGAAGCTCGTGGAGGCAGCTATCACGCCACGCACGCGGGCTATCATGCCTGTGCATCTTTACGGTCGCACGGCTTGGGACGACACATTGCGCAAAATAGTCATCGACCATAATCTTATAGTGATAGAAGACTGCGCCCAGGCAATAGGAGCTGTAGCCTCGGCCGACGGACTTTACGACAGCCGCCACGCCGGAGCGCTCGGTCATGCCGGAGCCATCAGTTTCTACCCCACCAAAAATGCCGGAGCGCTCGGCGATGCCGGTGCCGTGGTCACTCACGACCCCGAACTTGCCGCAGCCGTGAAAGCCCTTGCCAACTATGGCAGCGACCGACGGTACCATAATATCTACCAAGGACTTAACTGCCGTATCGACCCCATTCAGGCGGCAATGCTGCGAGTAAAGATGAAGCATCTCGACGATGAAAACCGAGTTCGCCGCATCAACGCTTCAATCTACGAGCGCGAGCTCAACCATCCACGGATTATCAAGCCTGCTCTACCCGGCGATGCCAACGAATCAGTATGGCACCAATATGTAATCCGTGTGCCGGCTGATAAGCGCGATTCATTCCGCCATCAGCTTGAAGAGCAAGGAGTTGGCACCGACATTCACTATGCTACCCCACCCCATCTTCAGCCATGCTACGCATCGCTCGTTCATGGTCCACTTCCTGTCACAGAGCAGCTTGCAGCGGAAGTGGTGAGTCTGCCCATCACATCGGCCACGTCGCCCGACGACGTCAAAGCCATTGCCGCAATCATCAACAGCACAACACTTTAACCCGTCATGGCTCAAAATTCCAAAGCTAAAAATAAAAAGACTATACGACTGCTGGTCATTCTGGCCACCTGCATCATACTCTCAGCCATAAACTACTGCCGCTCAGAGCAGCACTCAGGCAATCACCGCCACCTCGTCACTCCCTCTGACTCGCTCGCCTATGCACTGACCCACGTCGACATACCCGAGTCAATCCCCTGCCATCAGGTAGAATACACCGGCATGAACATAGGTTTTAATCCAAAACTGCACATCCCCAACTGGGTAGCGTGGGAGCTCACCGCTGACGAAGCCGACGGCGAAGAGCCGCGCACCAACAAGTTTTTTGCCGACGAAAATGTACCCGGTTCGGCCGAATCCTACGATTACAGCTATTCAGGCTACGACCGCGGCCACATGGCTCCGGCCGGCGACATGAAGTGGGACAAGACGGCCATCAGCGAGTCATTTCTCATGACCAACATCGTGCCCCAAGCCAAGGCTCTCAACTCCGGAGCATGGAAGCGACTGGAAGAAAAATGCCGCACGTGGGCCCGCATCTACGGGAACATTTTCATAGTATGCGGCCCCATTATTTCCGACACGCCCATTGAATACATCGGCGACTCGCGCGTATATGTGCCCCGACGATTCTTTAAAGCCATCATCGCCCTCGACCCCGAAAATCCCCGCGGAATAGGATTCATAATGCCCAACGGGAAAGTGCCAGGCGGTATGCAGCAGGCAGCCGTAAGCATCGACGAAATAGAGCGCATCACCGGCTACGACCTCTTTGCAGCCTTACCCGACGACATCGAAAACGACATCGAATCACAATGTGACTTCCACTACTGGAGCACACTGAAAACGCCACGTAAATGACCGAACCACGTACCACCATCTGCGCCATCTCCACCCCTGCGGGAATAGGAGGCATAGCCGTGGCCCGCATCTCAGGCCCGGAAGCCATCGCCATAACCGACACCATCTGGCAAGGCCGCACACTCGCTGAAGCCGCAAGCCACACGGCCCATCTCGGCACAATCATCGATACCGACGGAAGCCCCCTCGACCAAGCAGTTGCCACGGTATATCGAGCTCCACGCTCATTTACAGGCGAAGACACCGTAGAACTATCAGTCCACGGCTCAAAATTTATTCAACGCCGACTCATCGAGACACTCATCGCCGCCGGATGCTCCCTCGCTCAACCGGGCGAATTTACCCGCCGGGCCTTCGCCGCCGGGAAAATGGATCTCGCTGAGGCCGAAGCTATTGCCGACGTAATAGCATCCAACTCCCGCGCTGCCCACCGCATAGCCATGACCCAGATGAAAGGCGCATATTCACGGCGCCTCAACGACCTACGCGCGCGGCTCCTCGACCTGGCAGCCCTGCTCGAACTCGAACTCGACTTCTCAGAAGAAGACGTAGAATTTGCCTCACGCGAAAACCTACGCAAAATCGCCACCGACATCCACACCGAAGTCACCCGCCTGCACTCATCATTCGCAGCCGGTCAAGCCATAAAAGAAGGCATACCCGTAGCCATCGTAGGCGCCACCAACGCCGGAAAATCATCACTCCTCAACACCCTCATCGGCGACGACCGAGCTATCGTCAGCAACATCCACGGCACCACCCGCGACACCATCGAAGAGACACTCGTGACCGGCGACTACCTCTTCCGATTTATCGACACCGCCGGACTACGCGAGACCACCGACGAAATCGAGCAAATCGGCATCCGCCGCAGCCGTCAGGCCATCGACCGCGCCATGATCACCATCCTCGTCATCGACCCGGCCGCCCCCATCGACCCCTCCATAATCGCCGCCACCCTCCCCGCCGACACCACACGCCACCTCATCATAGCCGTCAACAAGATCGACGCCCATACACCCGCAGCCATCCAACAGACAATCACCACCCTCCCCTCTCCCACCCCGCAGATACACATACTCCCCATCTCCACCCTAACCCGCGACGGCATCCCGGCACTTCTCGACACGCTTACTGCCATCGCCCGCGCCACCGACGAGCCCCGCGAAAGCATCCTTGTGACCAACATTCGCCACGCCCAAGCCCTCGCCCAAGCCGCCGAATCATCGGCCCGCATCCTCGCCGGCCTCGACACCTCCCTCCCCGGCGACCTCATCGCCCAAGACCTCCGCGAGACCATCACCCACCTCTCCGCCATCACCGGCGACCTCCCCACCACCGAAATCCTCAACACCATCTTCTCCCGCTTCTGCATCGGGAAATAGATAAAAGACTGTAAATCACATAATTAGCTAACAAATAACACAAAACGCCTCTTTTCAGGGGCGTTTTTTATTGGTCAAAATGTCCGATTTTTGCGCATTTTGGTCGATTTTAACGCTTTTTTGTATCGCGATTGTATCGAATTCGTGGTTTCCGTTTCAGCTCAACCGAGGTTGAGGAGTGTGTGGACACTCTGGGACACATTGGGACGCGCTGGGACACTTTTGTGGAATTTTTAACAGAAATAACCGATGAGTAGTACAATTGACATCAACAAAATCTGTGAGTGGTGCGGTAACGAGTTTATCGCTCATAAGTGTTCTACACGCTATTGCTCAAAACGTTGTAGTGAGCACGCTTACAAGTCGTTAAGACGGGAAGCCCACGTTAAGAAAGAAAATCAGATAACTCAAGAAAAGAAAGAAGAGAAAAAGCGACCACTTGGGAACTATTTTACACCTCGTCAGTGTGCCGTTTTATTGGGAATTGGGAAGTCTTCAGTTTATCGATGTCTTGCCGAGGGTTTAATTCCTTGTATTAGATTAAAGGGCAAGACTCTTATTAGCCGGGCAAGCATTGACAAGATGTTTGAGAACCCTCCTGAATATATCAAGAGGGAGAAGAAGCAGGCAGAACCTATTGAGGAGTTCTATACTACAAAGGAGATTCTTGAAAAGTTTGGCATCAGCAATTCATGGCTTTTCAAGATGGCAAAGGAACGGAACATTCCGAAGACCGTTGTCCGGGGCAAAACACTCTGGAGCCGGAAACATATCGACAAAGCTCTTGCGGATAAGCAACCAACAGAGCCTGTTGCCGATGAATGGTATTCGGTCGAAGAGGTATGCGCCAAATTCAATATGTCGAAGGAGGCAGTCTATCGTTTCGTGTCGGAGCGGAAGATTTGCAAGCGGAAGGACAAGTGCAAGGTATTCTATTCTCGCCGTCAGTTTGACAAGGCGATGGGAGTTGAATGTGATTTGGTGCCGGAATACTACACTATGCCGGAGGCGATGGCTCGTTACAACATGACCAGAGATCAGCTTTCCCACTATATCCGTACTCACAACATTCCCCGAACATACGAAGGACGCTATGTAAGGATTGACCGAAAGGCGCTTGATGCTCTGTTCGCTCCACCAAAGATAAGTTAAAAATCAGTGAATGATACAGGTGATTTCATTTACACTGGTTCACCATCAATGAGTTATATAGTTTTGAAGAATAATTCAACAATCAATAAAATACATAAATATGCTACCATCAACTTGTTCCAAAGTAACGTTGCGTCAGCGTCCAATCAGCAATGACAGGCTGTCGCTTTATCTGGACTACTACCCTGCCGTCCGCAACCCAAAGACCATGAAGATGTCTCGACGTGAATCACTCGGTTTCTACATCTTCGCCAATCCTCGTAGCAAGTATCAGAAGGAATACAACGATGCAATACTTATGCGAGCCGAGGTTATCCGCTGTCGGCGACAGGAAGCAGTGATCAATCATGAGTTCGGATTTCTCGACCGCGAACAGCCCAAAGCCAACTTCCTTGAATATTTCGAGGATAAGGCAAAGCAGCACTATGAAAAATGGATGATTACCTATCGCCATTTTGAAAAGTTCGTCAAAGGGAAATGCACCTTCGGGGAGGTTACGGTGGAACTATGCAATAAGTTCCGTGATTACCTCTTGAAAGCAAAGCAGCTCCGGCATCCGAAAATGAACATATCCCGTAACTCTGCCGCAGGATATTTCTCAACATTCCGGGCGTTGCTGAAAGCCGCATATAAGGAGCGTCTTTTAAAAGAGAACCTGAATGACTTCATCGAAGAGATAGAATATGAGGAAGTCAAGAAGAATTTTCTGACAGCCGACGAGGTGAAACAGCTTGCAGCTACACCATGCGAAAAGCCTGTTCTCAAAGCAGCATCGTTGTTCTCAATACTCACCGGACTTCGCATTAGTGATATTCTCAAACTCCGTTGGGAAGACATTCGTCCGGAATCTAACGGCGAGATGGCAATGTTCATTCGCATACAAAAGACCCAGAAAGAGTCAGTTCATCCTCTCAGTCCAGAGATGCTTGCCCTCTGTGGTGAGCGAAGTACCGGAATTGTATTCAAAGGTTTCAATCGCTCGATGACACAAGGTGATCTGAAGAAGTGGCTTAAAGCAGCTGGTATAACCAAGCGTATCACGTTTCACCGTTTCCGAGATACATATGCGACACTCCAACTCGCTGCCGGAACTGACATCTACACTGTCAGCAAAATGCTTGACCATGCCAACGTCACGACAACTCAAATTTATGCAAGGCTCGTTGATAGCACCAAACGCGATACCGTCAACCGCATAAAACTCACTTAAAAATTTGGCGAAAGTAAACTTTAGTTCAGCATTTCCCAATCATAAAACCGAGACGGAGCAATCTGCCTCGGTTTTATTATACGCAAGAAAC
>CAYVZJ010000069.1:0-7779 GCA_964456155.1 uncultured Sangeribacter sp. | reverse complement strand
GGTACAATAAATTAAAAAATGTCATGTACTGTAGCCGGAGGCATGTCCGTACGTTGCTCGGAAACGTCAGTGTTGGAAAGGAGGATTACGTAAAATAAAGAAAATAGCGCAATTATAGCGATTAATTAAAAAAAAATTACGATATTTGCAGTGCCAAAATCGAAACGGCCTTGAAAGTGTCGTCAAGATTAAGATAAAAGATTGTAAAATAAGAAATTATAATAAACTAAATTCAAAGCAATGACAAAAGCAGATATTGTAAATGAGATATCTCGCAGCACCGGTCTTGAAAAGGCAGCTGTGCTTCAGACAGTCGAGAAATTCATGGAGGTGGTTAAAGACTCTATGGCACATGGCAACAACGTATATCTCAGAGGTTTCGGCAGCTTTATCATCAAGACTCGCAAAGAGAAGACAGCCCGCAACATCTCCAAGAATACAGCCATCATCATTCCGGAACATAAGGTGCCGGCTTTCAAGCCCTCACGCGTATTTCTTGAGGAAGTGAAGTAAATACAAATCTTTTAAAACTAACAGATATGCCCAGCGGAAAGAAAAGAAAAGGCCACAAGATGGCTACTCACAAGCGTAAGAAAAGACTGAGAAAAAACCGTCATAAGAAGAAATAATCGGTCAGCAGATACTTGCGCAGACACGAAGACTGATGTCTCCGCGTCATATAGAGAACTAATGCGAAGGACAGACATGGGGATGGCTGATTGGCTCTCGTCATCGTCTGTTCTTCATTTATTTTTTTGATAATGAAAAGCGAATTAGTTGTTGACGTTCAGGAAAAAGAGATTTCCATAGCGCTGCTTGAAGACTCCCGGCTGGTGTCGCTCCAGAAGGAGAATCGCAATCAGGCTTACGCTGTCGGCGACCTGTATCTGGCTAAGGTGTCGAAACTGATGCCGGGACTCAACGCTGCCTTCGTGAACGTCGGTTATGAAAAAGACGCTTTTCTTCATTATCTCGATTTAGGCCCGCAATTCAGCACCTACCTCAAGTATATCCAAGAGGCAATGGCCGACAAAAAGCGTGTGCCGGATATTTCCAAAATCAAAAGACTCCCCGACATTCCCAAAAACGGCTCTATCACCGACCTTATGCAGCCCGGCACTGAACTGCTGCTGCAGATCGCCAAGGAGCCTATCTCATCCAAAGGCCCGCGTCTCACTACCGAACTCTCATTCACCGGACGCTTCATGGTGTTGATGCCCTTCGGTAATAAAATATCTATCTCTCAAAAAATTAAGTCGGCAGAAGAGAGAATACGTCTTCGCCAGCTTATCAGCAGCATCAAGCCCAAGGGCTTTGGAGTAATTGTGCGTACGAGCGCCGAAAACAAGCGTGTTGCCGAGCTGCACAACGAGATGAATACACTCGTCAAGTGTTGGGAAGAGTCAATCGCCAAAATGCAGCGCAGCACACCCCCTTCGCTCATCTACGAAGAGGACAGTCGAGCCGTCAGCATCATCAGAGATATTTTCAGCCCTACATTCGAGAGTATCTACGTCAATGAGGCTGATACATTCACTCAGATACAAAACTATGTAAGTATAATCTCGCCGGAAGCAAAGGATATTGTCAAACTTTACACTAAAGACACTCCGATATTTGACAATTTCAATATCACACGGCAGATAAAGAGCGGATTTGGAAAGACGGTGTCATTCAAGTCAGGCGCCTATATCATCATAGAGCATACCGAGGCCCTTCACGTAATAGACGTCAACAGCGGCAACCGAAGCAAGGCTGCCAATGACCAGGAAACCAATGCTCTGGAGGTAAATCTACGCGCAGCAGACGAGATAGCACGACAACTGCGTCTCCGGGACATGGGAGGCATTATCGTCATCGACTTTATCGATATGACAAAGCCCGAACACCGGCAGACGCTCTACGAACACATGAAGGTGGTGATGCAGAATGACCGGGCGCGCCATAATATCTTGCCTTTAAGTAAGTTCGGACTGATGCAGATTACTCGTCAGAGAGTGCGTCCCGTGTTGGATATCACTACATCCGAGACATGTCCCTCATGCTACGGTAAGGGCGAGGTGCAACCGTCGCTACTTTTTACCGACAAACTGGAGGAGAAACTTGACTATCTCACCAACTCGCTGATGATAAAGAAGTTTGTGCTTTATGTCCATCCCTTTGTAGAAGCCTACATCAAGAAGGGTGTCTTCTCGCTTTACGGCAAATGGCGCAGACGCTTCGGCCGTGGTTTCAAGGTAATCGCCAATGAGTCGTTAGCCTACCTGGAATATAGGGTGATAGACGGTGAAGGCAAGGAAATCGACCTCAAGGAAGAGAGCGATATGAACAGCAGCCACACCAAAAACCAGACACGCACCAAAAGAGATAACGAAGAAGCAAAATCTTAGATCCCGATACCACAAAATCAAGGACGCACCCCTCTACGCGGTGCGTCCTTTTTATCCTACAGTTATTAACGGTTGGCCAAAAAACGTAGAGAGTTTAACGAGAGTAGAAATGGTGAAATTATGCTCACCGCTAAGCCATCTTGTAATCTCACTCGGGCGCTTTCCTATAGCGTCGGCAAGTTGTTTTTTGGACAGTCCTTTTTCTTGCATTAGTGAGTCAAGACGATTGGAAATCTGAAACGAAATGCGAGCCTCAGCTCTTTCTTCGGGAGTGATATCTCCTAAAAGCTCACGTAAGGATGTTTTAGCCTTTTTCATATCTCAAAAGTTTTGTCAGTTTCTATATCTGTTTCCGTAATAATAACAGTACCATCTGCGATGCCTTCCCTGAGCAGTTCTTCAAACCGCTGTAGTGTAAGAACATACCCCTTTAAGTTGTCATCTTCATCATAAGTGCGTGTTTTCTTTTGTCCTCCGTTTCCAAGAATCAGGATACGATCAGAAAGTCGTAATCCGTATAGTCTTAGTTTTGATTTCAAAGTGGGAAGTGCCACTACAGAGTCTCTCATTTTACCTTCGGGACGAAAATACCTTTCTAATGCGCCAAAGTCAAGTATCTGATCAATGAACTTTGCAATAATTCGGAAATCCTTGTTTAATTCACCATCTGATTGGAATTTTGCCACGAATTTCTCAAATTCGTTCATATCGTCAGAAATAAATTGTATGGTGTAAACCGTACAGTTATCAGTTTGATCCAAAAGAAGAAGCTCAACTTCACTCATAGTCTTAACTTTTATTTATAACACAAATATACTAAATATATTTCACATTTATGTGAAAAAATGACTATTCTTTGTGAAGATATACGGTTTTGGGGAGTTATTACGTTATTATTTGTATGAAATGTAATTCCGGGTCTTTTTGGGGCAGGTGTGCTCTATTATTCAAGTGTGCTCTGTTATTATTGGCGGTGGTGACGGTGTCTTCATCACTCGTGGGGTGTAAGTCTGCCAAACTCAGCGATGCCGACGATCAGTTGGCTCGCGGAGAATATTTCGATGCGTCAAAGACTTATCGCAAGATATACAATCGTCTTACCAAGCGGGAGGAGCGCCCGCTGCGCGGTGAGGTAGCTTACAAACTGGCCACTTGTTATCGTATGCTCAATCAGTCGGCGCGCGCCTCGGCTGCTTATCAAAACGCCATACGCTACGAATATCCCGACTCGATGGCTTATCTATGGCTCGGGCGGTCATTGCAGGCAGACGGCAAATACACCCAGGCTGCCACCGCTTACCGCACCTTCCTGGAGTGGCAGCCTGACAATCAGTTGGCCAAAGAGGGTCTGAAAGGCAGCCTGATGGCGCAAGCCGCCAAGCAGCAGAAGAAGACGCGATATATAGTGAAGAATGCCAAACTCTTCAACTCTCGCCGCTCCGACTTCGCACCTATGTATCTTGACAAGAGTTATGACCAACTCTATTTTACCACCACCAATGAGAAGGCGATGGGCGAGAATAAGTCGGAAATCACCGGTATGAAAAAGGGTGATATATGGATGGTAAAGAAAGATGAGCAGGGCAACTGGCAACGACCCGAGCCGGTAGAGGGAGAACTCAATTCAGATATGGATGAGGGCATCGTATCCTTCACACCCGACGGCCAGACGATGTATCTGACGATGGCACGCCGTTCGCCGAATGCCTCGACCTCAGTGGAGATATACACATCCCGTCGCTCGGACGCCTCATGGAGCCAGCCGCAAAAGTTTGAGATACTTAACGATACGGTGACGGCCGTAGGTCATCCTGCCGTGTCGCCCGACGGTAAATATCTCTATTTCACCTCCGATATGCCTGGAGGATATGGCGGCAAGGATATATGGCGCATAGAACTCAACGAGCGAAAAGGTTCGCTGGAAAATCTCGGTCCGCAGATCAATACCTCCGGCGATGAGATGTTTCCCTATGTGCGCACCGACTCTCTGCTGTATTTCTCCTCTGACGGTCATCCCGGTTTTGGCGGACTGGACCTCTACAAGGCCACTCTCAACAGTACGGGAGACTTCTGGAGTGTAGAGAACATGGGTCAGCCGATGAATTCTGCCGGCGATGATTTCGGCATAACCTTCGGACCGGGAGAGACCGGCTTCTTCTCATCCAATCGCGGCGACGGACGTGGCTATGACCATATCTATTCCTTTGAATTGCCGGAAATCAAGGTGACCATCTCCGGATGGGTTGTGGATAAAGACGACGAACCGGTAGCAAATGCCGTGATAAGGATCGTGGGAGATGACGGCAGTAATCAGAAGGAGGTGGCCCGTGACGACGGTTCGTTTAAATTCAATCTGAATCGCGGTGTGAAATACGTGATGATGGCGGGCGCGAAGGGATATCTGAATGTAAAGCAGGAGTTTGAGAGCGACATGGAGGAGGCCGATGCCGACTATGGCGTAGACTTCGTCCTGGCAGCCATAAATAAGCCTCAGGTGGTGGAGAATATCTTCTACGACTTTGACAAGGCCTCACTGCGCGATGAGTCGAAGGCGGCTCTTGATGAGATGGCGCAGATGCTGAGAGATAATCCGAATGTCACCATAGAGATGGGCTCGCATACCGACCGTATGGGCAGTGACGAATATAACGACCGCCTCTCGGAGCGACGGGCCAACAGCGTGGTGGAATATCTGATAGCGGCCGGTATATCGCCTGACCGCCTGACATATAAGGGCTATGGAGAGCGTCAACCCAAGACTGTGACAAAGCGTATCAACAAGGAATATCCGCAGTTTGAAGAGGGCACGGTATTGACCGAAGAATATATCGAGACTCTCGATGAGGCCGACCGTGAGGCAGCCGATCAGATCAATCGTCGCACGGAGTTTCAGGTGACCTCCACCACCTACGACGTGTTTTAACATTTTTTGTGGGACGGGGTCTTAATATCAGAAAAAATAGTTAAATTTGCAGAAAATGGGCGAAGTGGTGATATCTTCGCCCTGTCAGTTGCAAATTTAAAATGGAAAATAAAGTCAAAGTTGACGGCCTTACCTTCGTGCCGTATCTAAAAGAGGAGGAAATCAAGAAGCAGATAGCGCGTATCGGAGCCGAATTGCGTAAAGATCTGGAGGGTAGCGCTCCCGTATTTCTGTGTGTGCTCAACGGTGCCTTTATCTTTGCCGCCGATTTGATTCGCGAGGTGGGTATCAATGAGGGTCGTGTGGCCTTCGTGCGTTATGCCTCTTACGAGGGAACAGCCTCCACGGGCCACGTGCGTCAGTTGACGGGTCTTACCGAAGATCTTACCGGCAAAGACGTAGTGATTATTGAAGATATCGTTGATACGGGTTTAACGGCCAAGACAATGATAGATGACGTCTGGAAAAAGAATCCGAAGAGTGTCAGATTTGTGACGTTGCTTCATAAGCCGGAGTCTTCAAAGACCGGTTTCCGTCCCGACTATGCAGCCTTTGAGATACCCCCGAAGTTTATCATCGGCTATGGTCTGGATTTGGATGGTAAGGTAAGAAATCTCCGCGACATATACGTAATAGAAGAGGAATAATGTTGAATTTGGTTCTTTTCGGTGCTCCGGGTTCCGGCAAAGGTACTCAGAGTGCCAAGATTATTGACCAGTATGGTCTGTATCACATATCTACAGGTGAGGTGCTTCGCGACCATATAGCGCGCGGCACAGAGCTCGGCAAGACGGCAGATGCTTATATATCGAAGGGACAGTTGATACCCGACGATCTGATGATACAAATTCTTGAGGATGTGCTCGATAACGATGCTTCCGATAAGAAAGGTGTGGTGTTCGACGGTTTTCCGCGCACCATTCCGCAGGCTGAGGCGCTCAATGATTTATTGGCGAAGCGTGGCACAAACCTTCATGCCGTCATCGGACTGGAGGTGCCTGAAGAGGAACTCGTGGAGCGAATGCTGAATCGCGGCAAGATGACCGGACGTGCCGATGATAATCCGGAGACTATCAAGAATCGTCTGAACGTGTATCATAATCAGACGCAACCTCTGCAGGAGTATTATAAGAATGCCGGTAAATATATACCGATCAACGGCAGCGGACGTGTAGATGAAATCTTCGATGATATATCCAACGGCCTTCAGAAGCACACAGGCGTGAAGCGTCGTAGTCCTAAGACCGTCGCAAGAAAATAAACCCCTATAATCGCTATTAATAAAGGGGATTTAGACCTCTTTCACCAGAAATGTAAAGAAGGGGCAATAAAGATGAAATTTCGCACTGAGATAAATATACCGGCGGCTCCATTCACGCTTGATGTGGAGCGGCCGGTAGTGCTTTTGGGGAGTTGCTTCTCGGTGAATATCGGCAGGAGGATAGAGCGCAGCCGGTGGAATGCTGTCGTCAATCCCGGCGGTGTGCTCTTCAATCCCGCCTCAATCGCACTCCAACTGAGGCTGGCACTTCATTATGCCGGATCTCCGGAGATGGTAAGGAAGGAAATCGAGAGGACGGTTTTTCTTAAGGAGGACATATATTGCTCGTGGCTCTTTGACTCGTCGATTTGCTCGATATCTTACGAAGAATGTCTTGAAAAGGCCCAGAGGGCGATTGAGAAATTGCACGAAGGCCTGAGAGAGGCCGATGCGTTGATAATCACTTTCGGCACGTCTATTATCTATGGGCGGAAAGATGGCGGGGGAGTGGTGGCCAACTGCCACAAGATGTCCGGAGGGATGTTTGAAAGGCGCATGATGAGCCAAGTGGAGATTGTGGGTATCTATAGTGAGATTATAGAACGACTTCGTGATGTTAATCCGACATTAAAGATAATATTCACTGTCTCACCGGTGCGACATGTCAAGGATGGACTGCATGTCAATCAGTTGAGCAAGGCTACCCTCCTTTTTGCGATAGAAAGTCTGACGAAAAGCGCAGAGGCGGCAGATTATTTCCCGGCATACGAGATAATGCTTGATGATTTGAGGGATTATCGGTTTTATGCAGCAGATATGGTGCATCCCTCCGACGTGGCGGTAGAATACATCTGGGATAAATTTCAGTCCGCCTATCTCACGGAGTCAGCGCGAAAGCGAGTAGTAGCCGGAGAGCGCCTGACAGCGCGTCTTGAGCATCGACATATCATACCCGATAGCGCAGCGGCCCATCGCTTCGACGCCGAGACCGCCCGCCTCCTCTCCTCCACCAAACCGGGTACGTAGTGCCCGGAGTTAAAACCCTCGCAACCTTTGCCCCGGAGGGGCTACATTTAACTATTAAATGTTAAATAGTGTTAAAACAAACATATTTTTTATGTTATTTAGCACATTATTTGAAAATATTTATTACTTTTCTCATTTTGGACACTATATAAGACACAAAACAGCTGTAAGGAACTAAA
>CAYVZJ010000068.1:0-8290 GCA_964456155.1 uncultured Sangeribacter sp. | reverse complement strand
GCCGAAGGCATGTCCTTACGTTCGCGTGTGGACGGAGACGAGTTCGATTTTTGTGGCGCTCATCTTTGTTACCTTGAAAATCTTGCCTTGTATTTCATATTCAACTCCGGCGGTGGGCAGGGCTCCTAAATTTTCGAGGATGTAACCGGCCAAAGTCTCGTAGTCGTCACTCTCCTTAAGGTCGAGTCCGAAGCGCTCGTTGATATCATCTATTTCGAGACGTCCGCTGAGCAAGTATTCTCCCGGTGCCACCTCCTGAGCAATGACTCCCTTCTTGTCATGTTCGTCTTCAAAATCTCCGAATATCTCTTCGACGAGATCTTCGAGAGTGGCAAGTCCGGCGGTGCCACCAAATTCATCTACTACTATCACGATGCTTTTCTTTTCTGCCATCATACGGCGCATCATCTTATTGGCAAGCATCGTTTCGGGTGTAAATATCACCTCCTTGAGTCCCTCACGCCAATCCTTTTCCGGACGGAAGAGTTCGCTGACATGAATATACCCCACCACGTCGTCGATATCCTCCTTATAGACGATGATTTTCGACATACCTGTGGCGATGAATTTTTTAATCAGTTGTTCGCGTGTAGTATGTTCAAGCGAGACGGCCACGATTTCGTTGCGTGGTATCATGCACTCCGACATGGTAGTATCTTTGAAGTCGAGCGCATTGTGAAAGATTCTCACCTCGTTGCTTATCTCTTGCTTGGCCGAATGATTCTCTATAGACTGCTCGATATAGTCATCGAGTTGGTCGATGGTGAGTGGTGAATGCTCATTTTCTCCCTCCTTTATTTTAAAGAGCCTCATCAAGAGTCGGGAGATACCGGAGACAAAGACCGAGACCGGATAAAGCACAATATATATAATATAAAGAGGTAATGCCATGATGCGCATCACCGCATTGGGGTTGATGCGGAAGGTGGTTTTGGGTAGAAATTCTCCGAAAACAAGTATAAGCATTGTGGAGAAGATGGTATTGCACAGCAGCACTGCCGCCTCACTTCCCGGGAATATCTTGAAGAGGATGGGGTTTATCAGTATGGAGAGTGTGATACCGTAAATGACGAGCACTACATTATTGCCAATAAGGAGAGTGGAGATAAACATGTCCTCATGTCGCGAGAAGCTCTTGATGATACGTCCGATGAGGCTACCCTTCGAAGCATCTATCTCTATTTTGACCTTGCTTGACTGCACGAAAGCGATTTCCGTGCCGGAGAAAAGAGCGGAGAGGATGATAGCGATCAGGGTCAATATGATGGCGGTAGAAGTATCCATATTAATTATTCAGTTTCCTTGTTTTTAGCCGGGAAGATGCCGGTAGGCTTTAAGACGCGATATTCCGTAAAATGCTCATTGCTCTCAAAACCCTTGCCTTCAAGCACGTGAGTGGCATTCTCTATATGTATAAAGGTGTCGGAATAAATACGTCCGCGCGCCTGATCCCAGAATACGCGGGAAGAGAGGAAAAGCTCTTTCGGCACTTTAGTGATTTCTACGTGTCCGTCGAGCCGCCAAAGTCGCCTTTCCTTAAAATATTTTGCCGAGTCGGCGGCTATGGTAGCTATGACCTTGAATTTGCGGTCATATTTCCGGAGATAAAGCCCTTGCGGGAAGCGCCAGTAAGGGTCTTCAACCTCATCGTAAACCTCCCACAGGGGAGCCACTATTCTATATTGTGTCACTCCCGAGTCGGATATCAGAGTAGAGATATCGTGAGAGGTCATGGTGGGCATCCTGTCAGGGTGCAGACGCGAAGCCACATTCACCTTTGTCTCCTCCTTACAGCTCCAGCAAGCGAGAGAGAGAAAAATCCCCGCCAACCACAGGATTATTTGATTTTTCGTTTCCAGAACCAGAGTTCGTTAAAGTTAACACCAAGTGTGATGTTGAAATAATTTTCCGAAATGAGAGCGTTGGGGAATGCCCTACGCTGCTTCCATTCAAAACCGAGGTTGATCATGGTCTTGTCGGAGGGTGCATGGAAACCGACGCCGGCTGTCACACCGTATTCTCTCACACGATTGCCTTGCAGGCGGAGATAGTCGTCACAATAATACGCACCGATACGATACGAATTGCGTTCCATATATGAGCCGCGCACTTTGGGCACCCATTCGCCACCGACGGCATAACGGATACGGTCGGCAAACTGCATACCCTTGAATACCACCTGGTCGGGATTATTTACGTTGTAAAGCGGCTCGTATTTCACCTTGCTCCACATCTGATACATGAAGTCAAACTCCACCATCCAGCGAGACACACGTTCATGCTTGTAACTCACACCCGCGCCAATCATATTCGGAGTCTGATACTTGCCTGTCATCTTAGAGAAGGCTACGGTATCGGGTTTTGTCTCGAGTGTCATTTCCTGCAGCGTGACCCAAGTGGAACCATGAAGCGACTTTTTGGGAGAATAAGTCATACCGACGGTCATGCGGTCGTAGCGATTCAGACGAGCCGTATATTGAGCACCGAGTTGGATATCCCAGTCACGGATCTGCATCACATGCTCAGTGAGTGTGCGTCCCACGGTGGAAGGACTGGAATAAACATTATTGACGATGTTGCCGAAATTATAAGAGATATTGACGCCGAAAGCCGCACCGGCGTAAGTACCGGCCAGGCCGAGATAAGCCATATTGATGCCGCCGGAGCCATTGTTTTCTACCGTGCCGTGTTCTATCTCGTTGCCGAAGGCATATCCAACGCTGGTGTAAGGCAACAGACCGGCGGAGCCACCCATAAATTTGCAGATGGGGAATTGCATTGTGAGGTAATCGAGACCGCCGCCTGTAGAAGTGCGTCGTGTCTTCCCCTCCTCGCTCCATAAAATCGAGACGTCAGCGCCCATATCAAAGAGGAAAGTCAGCGAATCGATAGAAGCATACGAGGCGGGGTTCATCGCATTGATTTGTCGTCCCGAATTCATCGCCACGCCGACGCCGCCCATCTGTCGCTGCATGGATGTCGCGCGGTCGCCTATCATACCGTATCCATACATAGAATATGGCGTGGTGACCTGCTGGGCAAATCCTTCGCCTGCAAATCCGGCCATCAATATCGTCAGCAAGACGCCGACTAATGTCTTATGTTGATTTCTCATATTCATCATATATATATTTAAGTCCGATTGCCACAAGATGAGGGGTCTCCACCACTTCGATCCCCTCCGAATGCGGCATTCGTAATTTCATCAGATTATACAGCATATTCCCGTCGCCTCCCGTGATGACGATCATGTCGCCGGAATTTGCGGAGCAGAGGAGACGGTCGGCCATGCCATTGATTACGCCGGCAGCGATGGCATCTTTGGTGTTTCGTGCCCATCGCAAATCATATTCCGCGTCAAAGCCTTTCTCAGCCTTTTGCATAAGAGCGGCGATATCCTCGGCGGAGAGTTCCGGCAGAAGCGAAGTGCCCTCATGCAGGGCTGTGAATTGCATGGAGACACCCGGAGAAATAGTACCACCTGCGAAACAGCCTTCTTCCGTAAGGAGGTCTACGGTGAGCGCCGTGCCGGCGTCTACAACGACACATCTTCTTCCGGGGAATAGAGCGGCTGCTCCGGCGGCGGCCGCCACGCGGTCGAGACCGAGTGTAGAGGGCGTATCATAGATGACTCCGATCGGCAGGGGTGTATGATGGGTGAGCAAGAGAAAGCGACCGTTGACATTCTGTCTCAGGGTCTCTATCATCCTCACATCCGTATGTCCAACTGACACCATCGCTACGGCCGAGATATCATTGCCCTCCATACAGGTAAGCACCCCCTCAACATCCGTTGACGGGAATACCTTTGTCTCAACAGGCTCATTGTCCCTGAAAAGCGTGGTTTTCAATCGACTGTTGCCACAGTCTATGGCCATAAACCGAGTCAGCATCCTATCCTCTCTATTTTTTTGGATTACGGGGTTTATCCTCAGCTGCCTCTCCCCCGGTCTCCTTTTTTAGCCGTGAGGCTATCATCCAGGTTGCAATCACCTGTATCATGGCTCCGGCCAGGGTGAATAGAATGGTATTTTGCAAGATAGCGAGCGGTCCGGCAGAGAAAACGGCGGCAAAGCGGGCTTCATTGTAAAACCAGAAGAAGGCTCCGGCGGCGAAACACATACCGGCCCAGAACTCCAGTCGGCGCAATCTACGCAGACGCAGGCTGCCGTCACGATAGGTGGCGCTGACGAGACGCGCCAGGAGATACATCAGCGCACCCGCAGCATAAATCCATTTATATACAGTGAGGGCACTCATATTATCCATGCCGGAGGCGAAGGGACCCACGAGCGCTATGGCTATTATCAACAGACCGAAGGTGGACACCCATTCCAGCTGACGACGGCGTATCACACGGTCTACTTTCTTTTCACTCATTATAATATATGTGTATATACATTATTCTTTAATCAGGAAGACATCTTCCGACGGACGCTGCATGTGATATTGCTCACGGGCAATATGCTCCAGGTCGGCCTCACCATGCTCAATGGCGAGCCGACGAGACTTGTAATATTCGGCAGAGTCAAGATTACGGCTGATCTCGCGCTTCAACTCATTGATCTCCTTCTGATACTTCACGTTTAGCTCCACGCTGGTATCCTCGTTGAAAAAGAGCACAAGCACCACTACCGATGCTATAATAATCATCGGGAGATGTGATCGGCGGCGCACCCACCATAATATTTTCTTCATTCGTCCGCTCATCAACCACAAAATTAATGAATATCGGTCAATTGAAAAAATTTTTTCACTATAAGCGATATTTTTTATCTTTTATATTGTTATATATTCAAAGACATCACAAAGATGTCGCCACAATAACTATTGAAAACAACTAATAACTATACAACTATGTCTGACTCTAATTTTCAAAAGAAACTCTTAGGAATGCAAGGCCACCTTCTTAACTTTGCATATCAATTGACCACAAACCGTGAGGCTGCCGAGGATCTCGTGCAAGACACTACTCTCAAGGCGCTTGACAACGAGACGAAATACGTAGACAACGTCAATTTCAAAGGATGGGTGTTTACAATCATGCGCAACATCTTCATCAACAATTACCGTCGTCAGGTGCGCAGCGCAACGATCATAGACACTACAGAAGACCTCTATCACCTTAACATATCACAAGACTCCGGTCTTGACACTCCGGAAGGCACATTCTCAGCCAACGAAATCACTGAGGCAATCCAGGGCTTCACCGATGAATACCGCATACCGTTCACGATGTATGTAGCGGGCTACAAATACAGCGAGATCGCCGAAAAGATGTCATTGCCGCTCGGCACGGTAAAGAGTCGCATCTTCTTTGCCCGCAAGCGCCTTCAGGGCATGCTCGCCGGCTATCGCGACTGAGAAGTCACTGCACAGACAATCATTCAGACATAGTTATAAAAAATATCAAGGATGTAGGATTTCATCCAAAGATAAAGGGATATGCTCAGTGGCATATCCCTTTATTCATGTAGTATTGAAAAAAATTCTACGATTATTCTTCGAGCAGGTCCGGGCGTAGCCGCTTTGTGCGTTCGAGTGCCATATCGTAACGCCACTCGGAGATTTTGGCTTCGTGTCCGCTGAGCAGGATATCGGGCACTCTCCAGCCCTTATACTCCGCCGGGCGGGTATATACGGGAGGAGCGAGCAGATTGTCTTGAAAAGAGTCGCTCAGGGCAGACTGTTCATCACCGATAGCGCCCGGAATGAGCCTTACCACCGCATCCGTGATGCAGAGAGCGGGGAGTTCGCCGCCGGTCAGCACATAGTCCCCAATAGATATCTCTTTAGTGATAAAATGCTCACGAATTCGGTAATCGATACCCTTATAATGTCCGCACAGAATGATGATATTATTGAGCAGGGAAAGAGAATTGGCCATTGGCTGGTCGAAAACCTCCCCGTCCGGCGTCACAAATATCACCTCATCATACTCCCTTTCTCTCTTCAGAGCGGAAATGCAGTCATCTACGGGCTGTATCTTCATCACCATTCCCGCTTCACCGCCAAAGGGATAATCGTCTACCTTGCGATGCTTATCGGTAGTATAGTCACGGATATTATGCACGTGAATATCCACCAGACCCTTGTCTTGAGCCCTCTTCAGTATCGAGCAATTCAAGGGCGACTCAAACATCTCCGGTACGACTGTAAGTATATCTATTCTCATATTTCGCTATGCTTTGACCCCGCGAAGGGGCTTATCTGTAAAATTTACTTCAAAATTACTAACTTTCACGTTGACTACAAAATCCATTTTTTGATATCTCGTAAAATCTTAGTAATTTTGCATAATATGAGACGATTTTATTTACTATTATTACACTTGGGCACCCTTCTGCAGGCTTCAGCATTTGAGTTGGATTGGGAAGTATCTACCACAGCCAACGTAGGTAGCGGCCCGTTTGCCCCGTCGCTGATCATGAACAATCGTGCCGGAACTGTCACCCAGTCAAAAGGCATCTACGAGCGCGCAGCGATATGGTGTCCGCTTGATCTTGACAAGCGATTTACGTACTCATTCGGCGTGGACGGCTACGTGCAGGCCACCTCTGCCGTCTCTTACGAGCGTTACAATGCGGAGAAGCAGGAGTTTGACTGGATCAACCGTCGTCCGGCGGCCGCCACGCTTCAGCAACTTTACGGCCAGATCAAATACCGCAGCATTTACCTCTTTGCCGGCATGAAGGAGAATGACCGCACTTTCCTGAATAATCCCCTCTCAAGCGGCGACCTTACGGTGAGCAATAACGCCCGTCCCATCCCGCAGGTAAGAGCCGGTTTTTATGACTTTGTCAACATACCCTTCACCAAAGGCTGGGCGCAGATAATCGGTGATATCGCATACGGCAAATTTACCGACTCCAAATGGCAGACCGACCACTTCAATTATTATAACAACTTTATCACTACAGGCGTATGGTATCATTACAAGCGCCTGTACCTCCGCTCCAACCCCGACGCCCCCTTCAGCGCCACCGTAGGCATGCAGCATGCCGCGCAGTTTGGAGGCTATTGGCGCGAATACTATAAAGGCAAGGAGACACGGTCTATCCATCAGAAGGTCAACTTCCGCACATTCCTTGACGTCTTTGTGCAGAAGCAATTCAATGACAACGGCCATGCCAACGAGTCGGGCAATTTCATCGGCAATCATTTAGGCTCCTGGGACGTGAATTTCCGCTATCGCCTCCCCAACAAAGATGAGATATCCTTCTACGTGATGAAGCCCTGGGAAGACGGCACAGGGATAGGCTGGGAGAATGGCTTTGACGGCGTGTGGGGACTTGCATACAAATCAGGCAGTCAGACCTTTATCAAAGGAGCGGTAATAGAATACCTCGACTTTACCAATCAGGCAGGTCCGTATACTCACATTCCCGAGGAGGGACTTCCGCAAAATCCCACAGGTGCGGACAATTATTACAACAATCTCGTCTATAACAGTTGGATGAACTATGGCCTGGCGATAGGTTCGCCGGTAATTAAATCCACCATTTACAATCGTGACGGCTACCTGACCGTTGTAGACAACGCCGTGCGTGGCTTCCACCTCGGTGTGGAAGGCGAAGTGGCAGGTATCGACTGGCGCATGTTGCTGAGCTGGAAGCAGTCGAAGGGCACACCCTGGGATCCGCGTGCGAAGAGGGTCCAATCTACCTCGATGATGGTGCAAGGCTCTTATGCATTCCCCAAAATTGAAGGGCTGAAGGTCAATGCCCAACTCGGATTTGATGCCGGCGATTTGTATCCCGGATGTTTCGGTGCACTATTCTCAGTAAGCTATAGCGGCAAACTCTTTAACAAGCATTCCAAGAAATGAAAAAGACATATTCCTACCTTCTATCGCTGATAGCGTTGATAGCACTCTGCGCTTGTACTCATAACGGCGGACCCTCCGGTCCTCTATACGGCAGGTGGCACCTTGACCATATCGAAGCCGATAATATGGCAGACCCTAACCCCGATAACAATGAGATTTTCTGGTCGTTTCAGTCGGAGATGATTTTCGTGCAGGTCAAAGTTGGCGATCATGACTTCAACAAGCAGTATGGCTCGTTTCGTATGGACGATAACACACTGTTTGTGGAATTTACCGGAGGCAAGAACAGCGAGCCTCAGTCACAGACGGGGCTGACGCTGGAGAATGAGCTTCAGGTGCTGAAGCTTAGCCATTCGGAGATGATATTGCTATCCCATCCGGATTTAAGCAATCCGGACGCGACGTTGACATATTATTTCCGGAAATGGTAATGGTTTTCGGGCATTGAAACATGCCGGAGGC
>CAYVZJ010000067.1:0-8725 GCA_964456155.1 uncultured Sangeribacter sp. | reverse complement strand
CCATTCTCTCAATTGCCGCTGCAAAGTTAGGGTCTTATCTTAATAGTGGACTTTAACATACTTTCACAGTGCGTTAAAGTCCATTTTCCATTCGTTCAATCCCGAATAATTATATCTTGTATGAAAGTTGATGCGAGGTCTGATAAATTTAAATATACTGTGATGCATGCATTGTGTGAAGTTTAGCGCTATAGTCCTATAAAGTACCTATATAATACCTGAATACTATTCAATCTCAAATTTGAAATACTAAGAAAAAATCACTAAATTTGCAATATACAAAATACTCAATGCACTGCGTAAAAATACGCAGTCTACTGCGTAAAATGTTGATTTATGTATAAAAGATCTGAATATCTGCTAATTAAGAAGCGCCTTGAAGAACCCCGAAGATTTATCCAGGTAGTAATGGGACCGCGTCAGATAGGAAAATCGACAGTTGTCAAGCAAGTGCTTCAAGACTTGAATGCTCCATACCTTTTTTTCTCTGCTGATAATGTACCTGCCTCTGACCGGAATTGGATTTCAAATTGCTGGGCTACTGTAAGAAGCATGCAAAAGAGCAAGGAATACGAAAGCATTATCCTTGTCATTGATGAAATTCAAAAAATTCCCAATTGGAGTGAGGCGGTAAAGAAAGAATGGGATGACGATAGTTTCAATGATAGAAGTGTCAAGGTGTTACTGCTCGGAAGCAGCAGGGTTTTACTTGAAAAGGGACTTTCAGAATCTCTGGCCGGAAGGTTTGAGGAGATACGGATGACTCATTGGAGCTTTCCGGAAATGAGGGATTGCTTCGGGTTCAACCTTGACCAATATATCTTTTATGGTGGATATCCGGGAGCGGCTCCGCTTCTTAATGACGAGGACCGTTTTCAACAATACATACAATCATCAATTATTGATTCTACCATAAACAAGGACATCTTGATGAATACGCCTATTAGCAAACCCGCTCTGTTGCGTCAGACTTTTGAATTGGGAGCGGCATACTCCGGATCATTACTCTCACTGACTAAAATGGTTGGAGCCTTACAAGATGCAGGCAATACATCAACCATTGCATCATATCTAAATTTATTGAATGACAGCGGATTGGTAGGTGCATTACATAAATACAGCATAGATCCCTCCCGAAGAAAGTCGAGTATCCCGAAATTGCAAGTGTATAACAATGCACTCAAGACCATTTACAGTCCTCTCTCTTTTAATCAAGCGATAGAAGACAGGAAAGCATGGGGACATATCCTCGAATCCGGAATAGGAGCATATATAGTAAACGAAGCTTTCGCCAAACGCCTTGAAGTGTTCTATTGGAGAGACCGAGACGATGAGGTCGATTTTGTCTTACGATGGAAGGGTTCGACAGTTGGAATTGAAATAAAGGGAAACGCTGAAAAAAGAACATCAGGTCTTGATAAATTTAAGGAGAAATTTAATCCTACTCATGCTTTGATTGTCGGGACAGGAGGTCTCCCGCCTGAAGAATTTCTCACTATGGATTTACGAAATTTATTTTGAGATTTTACGGTAAAAATCGGAAATTGGGCGATTTGTGGCGGAATTATTTGGTTAATTACGTGACTTTTTATAATTTTGCAGTCCGAGCGCAGAGACTGCGCGCCGATATCCGGCAGATGATGCCGCGTCGCGTTGTGTCTCGGGCGTCATTAAAAGACTAACAAAAATAACAACTATAGAAAGATGAAAAGAACTTATCAGCCCTCTAATCGTCGTCGTGTCAACAAGCACGGCTTCCGCGAAAGAATGGCCACTAAAGATGGCCGCAAAGTGCTTGCACGCCGCCGCGCAAAAGGTCGCTACTCACTCACAGTATCTGATGGTATCGCCGGTAAGTAATCATTAAATAGGACACAGACGATATGATGAACGCACAAGATATCAAGAACGGCACTTGCATCCGTCTTGACAACCAGCTCTATTTCTGTGTGGAGTTTCTGCACGTGAAGCCCGGTAAAGGCAATACCTTCATGCGCACGAAGCTTAAAAACGTTGTAGACGGCCGCGTAATCGAGCGCCGCTTCAACATCGGCGAAAAGCTCGAAGACGTACGCGTAGAGCGTCGCCCCTACCAGTATCTCTATGCTGACGGTGGCGATGACATCTTCATGAATCAGGAGACATTCGACCAGGTGCCCATCTCAAGAGACCTCGTCACAGGCTCTGACTTCATGAAAGAGGGTGACGTCGTAGAAGTAGTTTCCGACGCTTCCACCAACACAGTGCTTTATGCTGAAATGCCCATGAAGACCATCCTCAAGGTGACTTACACCGAACCCGGCATCAAGGGCGACACAGCCACCAATACTCTCAAACCCGCTACCGTAGAGACCGGCGCAACCGTACGCGTGCCCCTCTTCGTCAATGAGGGTGAGTCTATCGAAGTGGATACACGCGACGGCTCTTACGTTTCCCGCGTTAAAGCATAAAGAGACTCTTCTCTTTTATTACCGACCATTCTAAAACAGGGTGCAGATGCTTTTCTCCATCGTCATCCCCGTATACAACAGGCCGGACGAAATTGCCGACCTGCTCGAAAGCCTTTGTCAACAGACTGACAAAGGCTTTGAGACTATTATAGTGGAGGATGGTTCCACAATACCCTGCGCTCCGCAAGTGCAACGGTATGCCGACCGTCTATCCATCCAATACTTCGCCAAAGAAAACGAAGGACGCTCCATAGCCAGAAATTACGGCATGGAGCGTGCCCGTGGTGACTACTTCATCTTCGTCGACTCCGACTGCATACTCCCTCCGGAATATATCGCCACCCTCCGGCAAAGACTCGAAGAGACACACGCCGACTTCTTCGGCGGACCAGATGCGGCGCATTCCTCCTTTACAGACACTCAGAAGGCCATCAACTTCGCCATGACTGCATTTCTTACCACCGGCGGCATTCGTGGTGGAAAAGTACAGATGGAGAAATTCGTGCCCCGCACATTCAATATGGGGTTTGCCAAGAAAGTCTTTGAGCGTGTAGGAGGCTTCCGCGAAATGTTTTCCGAAGATATAGACATGTCCACCCGTATCCGGCAGGCCGGCTTCGACCCGCAACTGCTACGCGACGTCTTCGTATATCACAAGCGGCGCGGCAATCTGCGCAAATTCTGGCGTCAGGTGCACATCTTCGGTATGTCGCGCATCACGCTCCAGCTCCTCTACCCCGGTTCGATGAAGGCCGTCCACTGGATGCCGGCCGTATTCACCATCGGCTCCGCAGCCCTCATCATTGCCTCCTTCTTCCAACCCTGGTTTATAGCACCGTTAGCTCTCTATATCCTCGCTCTCTGGGGAAGCGCCATCTATTCTACCAAAAGTCTGAAGATAGGCACAAAAGCCGTGGCGGCATCACTGATACAGCTGTACGGATACGGCACCGGGTTTATACGCGCCTATATCTGGAAAATACTACTGCGTCACGGACGCGACGAGCAGCAAGAGATAGAGCTCAGAAAAGGGAAATAACCGTAATATAAAAACGACATGAGCGACTCACCGACATCCACCATCAAGGAACTTGACCCCATGCAGCGTCCGCAAGAGCGCGCTCTGGAACACGGTGTGGCGACGCTCTCCACCTCCGAACTCCTTGCTCTCATATTGCGCGCCGGCCAACCCGGGCTCCCCATCACCACCATCACCTCCACGCTACTCGCTGATTCCTCCGACTCACTGCATATTCTCGGAAGGAAAACACATAAAGAGCTACTGCAGACAAAAGGACTCGGACCGGTGAAATGCCTGCAGGTGGCCGCCATCATGGAGCTTGCCAAAAGATATTATACCGAGGATAACACCGCCTCCCAACCGGTCATAAAGCAGTCGGCCGACATTGACCGACTCATGCGTCCGCATCTTGCCTCGCTACCGCAAGAAGAGATATGGCTCATCACGCTGATGCGCTCTAACCGCGTAATCAATAAGCACATGCTGACGCGAGGTTCAGCCGTGGCAAGCGTCTTTGATCTTAAACGCTGTCTGAAGATCGCACTGCTTGATGAGGCTCAGGCCATCATCCTCTGCCACAATCATCCCTCCGGCACTCTGCTCCCTTCCGCACAGGATGACAACATCACCCGTCAGCTCGCAGTGGCAGCAAGACAGATGGACATCAACATGCTCGACCATCTAATCATTGCCCATTCCGGCTATTATTCGTATATGGATAAGGGAAGGATGAATTTCGCAAAATAGCAAGAGTATCGGCCACACCCGGCGTCACCTCATTTACCACACTCACAGCACTTCCCACATCAATCCGCTCCCTGCGCCCCACTCCCGTAAGATATTTGTAAAAGAGAATGCGCCTTACACGGTTTTCCAAGACATCCCGTCGCAACCTGCCGTCATTAAGCGCCTCCAATGCCAGTCTTATCTCACGCCGTGTGTCTGACGGAGCCAGCACAATATCCGCTCCGGCTTCTATCGCCTCCCAGGCTGTCACACCTAACGCACCCTCCATATTGAGCGCATCCGTAAGCACCAGTCCTCCGAAACCGAGACGACTGCGTAACACGTTTTGCATCAACACCGGAGAGACAACAGCCGGACGACGCAAACTGTCAAGCGACTCAGCGGCAAGATGACCCACCATCACGCCACTCAGCAATTCTGACGCATATCTATGAAACGGATAAAGGTCAACACTGTCAAGACGGGCAGCCTCCCCCCGTATTACGCCTAAACCTTTATGACTGTCTGCCGAGGCACTCCCATGACCCGGGAAATGTTTTGCCACGCTAAGCACTCCTCCATCCTCTACACCTCGCGCGTAAGCTACTGCCAGATCGGCCACACGGTGAGGGTCATCACCAAATGACCGACGACGCGCTATTCCGTGGCTCTCGCTGCCGGGCACCACATCCATTACCGGGCCCAACACCATCGAAATACCCAAAGCGCGACATTCGCGGGCTATTTCCCTACCGAAATCATACATCACCTGATCGTCAGCGCGCTTACCCACCTCACTGTTCCACGGAAATTCCGGCGCATCGGTGAGGCGCATCCGCAGGCCGTTTTCAGCATCTATTGCCAAAAAGACACCATGAGAAGAGAGACGAGAGAGAGTGTCCGCTATCAAGGCTACAGAACTCACATCCCCCCGGAGCAATACAAAGCCTCCTACGTGACTTTCTGACACATACCTGCGTATCGCATCAATATCCGGCGAAGAACTGCGGGCGAACACAGCCGGCATCATCACCTCTCCTACCATCTGCTCGTCAGTCATTCCATCCATCACCGAATCCACCCACTCCCAGGCTGAGGATGTCATCTCATTGACAGCATGCAGACTATCGGAATAAGCCGTATCCTGCTCACCACTCGATGCGTGGGAAGTGCAAGAGACAACAGAGATGGCCGCCACCGACAACGCTACAACAGATATGCATGTCAAGAGACGGCCAGCCATAAATTTTGAAGTTTAGGAGAGGTTACAAAGACAATCGCGTCTGAAAGCGCGGAGTGACATCCGGTGCTATCTGCAGTCCGCGACTGGAATTGAGAGCGATATAATCCAGGAGGGCGTCCACCATTATCTCAGAGTCTGTCCAGAGACGCTCCCCGCCGGCGAAAGTTACAAAATCATCATTGCCGTCGGCCACATAGTCGAGCGTAGCCATTACGTATTCCTCCTCCGGGTCTATCGGCCTGCCATTGAGAAGCACTTTCCAAAGAGCACCATCATCATCTGTCAGCACACGCAATTCGTCGCTGATGCCCTCACCACCTTTGGAGGCAGCCATCTTCATGGCTTCGATAAAGTCCGCTCCCTTCACGCGCTGCAACACAATACGGTTGGCAAAGGGGAAAGTAGCCAGAATCTGACCCTCTGTCACATCACCGGCCGGCATACTATGACGTATTCCCCCCACATTCATTACTGCAAAATCCGGATCGGGCACATCCTGACCTGCCCTGCGCAGACTGTCAGCCTTAAGCGCGCCATACCAGCGAGCAAAATCAGATATGTAGTTAGGATATCCACCGGTGCGGGCATCGCCGCTTAGATCATAATAAGATCTGGAAATCACCCGGGCATTGACAGAATCCACTTTGGCCTTATAGGGAGCGATAAAGTCTTTCATGGCCGCATCGAGTTGCGAGTCGTCAAACCTGTCGCTGACCGATATGAGTTGATAATCATACGCCTCCGGAGTCACTGATGCGAGTTTATCAAGATCTATCTTGATATATCCCAGGAGTTTGCCGTATTTTCCGGTCTGCGCGACAAGCACCGGACGCCCCACAGCATTCTCTACGATAGATGGCAGAAATTTTTCTTCTCCAGGTTTGACGTCAGGCCGGTCGGAAGCCTTTGTGCCCGGTCGGAGCACGGTGTGGGAATGTCCGCCGATGATGATATCCACATCGCGGGAGGCGGCGGCCAGTTCGTAGTCGGTAGTCTTTTCGTTCTCCTTGACAGCACCGAGATGACTTACCACTACCACAAGGTCACAACCCTTGTCATTCTTTAGCTCAGCAGCCAGACGATTTACAGTCTCCACGGCATCCTTATACACCATACCGGTGTAATTCTGCTGCATGACAAGGCTCTCCGGATCAACACCTATGCCGATAAAACCCACCTTATGTCCGCCTATTTTCTTGATGACATAATCTTTCATCAACCCCTTGAGCGGAGTATCGGTAAAGTCATAATTGGCATCAAGAAGATTGGCCTTCAGTTTCTTATAATGCGCGGCAAGTTCGTCGAGTCCGTTGTCAAACTCATGATTGCCCATCACCTGGACATCATATTTCATCATGTTGGCCAACGGAAATTCTACCTCGCCACGGAAATATTTAAAATAAAGAGTACCCTGCACCATATCTCCGGCATCGACAAGCAGCACATTCTTTTCAGCACGTCTTACACTGTCTATCACAGCCTTTCGCTGCAAGATACCACCTGAACCGTTTGCATCCGGTTCGATCTGAGAATGAGTATCATTAGTATGCAAGATGACGAGCTGCTCGGCCGAAACCGAGACAGTCGTCATACATAAGCCTGCCGCTATTATCAGAGGATATAGCGCACTTTTTATTTTCATAATGAGAATATCTTAAAATGAGATAAGGTTATCTCCGGTCATATCTGCCGGCTGCGGGAGGTCCATCAGCTTAAGCAACGAGGGAGCCACGTCGGCGAGGCGGCCATCCTTCAGCTTGGCGTCCTTATGCGAGCCAACATAGATGAAGGGAACGGGATTGAGCGAATGGGCAGTATTGGGAGTGCCGTCTTCATTGATAGCATGATCGGCATTGCCATGGTCGGCAATGATGATGCTCTCATATCCGTGAGCGAGGGCTGCCGTGATAACTCTCTTCACGCACTCATCCAGACACGCTACGGCTTTCTGAATAGCATCATAGACGCCGGTATGACCCACCATGTCACCGTTGGCAAAATTGACTACGATAAAGTCATACTTCTCGCTGTCGATCGCCTCTACCAGCTTCTCTGTAACTTCCGGTGCGGACATCTCGGGCTTGAGGTCGTAGGTAGCCACCTTCGGAGAGGGCACCAGTATTCTGTCTTCGCCGTCGAACGGCTTCTCACGACCGCCGTTAAAGAAGAAGGTGACGTGAGCATACTTCTCCGTCTCTGCTATATGAAGCTGCTTTTTCTCTTTAGAGCTGAGATATTCAGCCAAAGTGTCGGGCACATCCCCCTTGCTGAAGATTACATGCACGCCCTTGAAGGAGTCGTCATAGGGAGTCATGCAGTAATATTGCAGACCCGGTATCGGCTCCATGCCGTCCTCGGCATGTTGTGTCAGCACCTCTGTCAATTCTTTGGCGCGGTCATTACGATAATTGAAGAAGATCACCACATGACCCTCACCGATACGGCCGTCGACAGTATCGTTGACGATAGGCTTGAGGAATTCGTCAGTCACATCCTCCTTGTAGCTTTCTTCTACTGCTGCTATAACGTCTGAGGTCTGCTTGCCCTCGTTGTGCACCAGCATATCGTAAGCCTCTTTAAGACGCTCCCAGCGATGATCGCGGTCCATAGCGTAATAGCGTCCGATAACGTGTGCTATCTTTCCGGCTGACTTTTCACAGTGGGCTTTCACTTCACGGAGGAAGCTGGCACCGGAACGCGGGTCGGTGTCACGTCCGTCCATAAAGCAGTGGAGATATACGTCTTTAAGATCGTAAGCCTTAGCTGTGTCGCAGAGAGCATAGAGATGGTCGAGAGAAGAGTGAACACCACCACTGCTGGTGAGACCCATGAAGTGGATGGGCACATTGTGCTCCTTTGCGTAGCTGAATGCAGACTTTATCTCGGGATTTTCAGAGAAGCTGCCGTCAGCGATGGCACGGTTGATTTTCACCAAGTCCTGATACACAACGCGACCGGCACCGATGTTGAGGTGGCCTACTTCGGAATTACCCATCTGTCCGTCAGGAAGACCCACGTCTTCACCCGAAGCCTGGAGGCGGGAATTGGGATAGTCAGCCACAAGGCTGTCCATAAAAGGAGTAGGAGTATTGAAGATTGCATCGTCCTTACCGTGGTCGCCGATGCCGTATCCGTCAAGGATAATCAAAAGTGCTTTGTTTGCCATATTATAATTAAATTTTTTACCTTAATATTTTACTTGAATAATTTACTTGGGTCATATCGTAGACAAAGATAACGAATTCCCTACAATTATAACAATATTTACGCCGGAAAAGATAGAGG
>CAYVZJ010000066.1:0-10406 GCA_964456155.1 uncultured Sangeribacter sp. | reverse complement strand
AGCATCTCCCTGAAAAATAGAAGTTCCGTGTTGTTCCGTCAGTTCCGCGCCTGCGCGCGCAGCAAGCAATTAGTTCCGGAATGAATCAATCCATCAAGTTCGTATGCCGACACGCATCGCTATTGATACCTCTTATTTTGAACTAAAATGATTGATTCATTCCGGAATAGCGCATCGCTTCGCTCGCTATCGCAGAACTGGCGGAATTTAACGGAACTTTCTTATTTACAATAAATTATTGATAGAGTGATAGAATTACTGTAGATTCTGCGGTTTATCTGCTACAATCCCGCGTCCCGAGGGCAGTAGCGCAGCTTGCCCTCATCTGCGTTTGACCAACATCAATATCCATCCATATTATCAATAGGGGATTTGTCAATTTTTATCAAGTGCGTTTCGGGCTTTTTGGCTATTATTGCATTATTATCAACGCTTAAAGTAATGAAATTATGAAAGAAACGGACACTGATGACACGATCCCTTCTACTGAATCAAATGTTAACAAAAGCAACAAATGTTATCATGTGTTGACAAAAGCAACAGATAAGGAAGAGGTAGAGGATAAGGTAGAGGTAGAGGATAAGGAAGAGGTAGAGGATAAGGAAGAGGTATTCTTAGTAGAATTTAATACTAATACTAATCTTTCGTCAACTTTGCAAGTTGACCCCGTGGAGTCAAAAAAAAATAATGATGATTTAATTCTTACCGGCAGCGAGCCGCAAGCCGCAAAGCAGAAATGCAAAATAGACGGCGACTCGCTCAAGAAATTCTTCAACGATACTCTCGAAAAGGCAAATTCCTCCATGCCGCGCATGCAAAAAATCAGCAAAGCCCGGCGGAAGGCCGTCGAAACGTGTTTTCGCGAATTTGGCCGGGACGCTATCATCAAGGTGATTGAAAAGGCGGCCGCGAGCCAATTTCTCAACGGACAAAATGAACGCAACTGGTCGGCCGATTTCGACTGGATATTCAACTCCAAGAGGTTTAACCAAATCCTTGAAGGAAAATACGATAATAAAATTACTCCGAATTCATCATTAAACAACTATGCAACAAATAGATACCCTGCTTATGGACGCCCGTACGGAAATAATGGCTACCCGGTCAAAGGACACACAGACTTCGGCTATGGACTCGAAAACCCTTAACGGCTACAAACGGCTCTTTCTGAGGGTAGCCCGCTCCGTCTGTCCGGAGTTTACAGTTGATGAGCACCACCGTGAAGTAATCAGAGATATCTTCGCCTGGTGTATGATGATGCCGGGACCCTATAATCCCCGGAAAGGGCTATGGCTCTGTGGCTCTATCGGCACCGGCAAGTCGACGATGCTACTCATCATCAAGGAGTTTTGCAAATTGGTAAGGCCGTCTGAGAACGGCTGGCCATACTCTTACAAGATAATCCGCGCCACAGAACTCTGCAAGGAGTTTGCGCAACGTGGCTATGAAGGTCTTGAACAGTATGTAGAGAGCAACCGTCTTGCCATCGACGAGGTAGGTGCGGAAAATCTGAGTGTCGCTCATTACGGCATGACTGAAAACGTGATACAGTATATCCTGCAGCATCGCTACGACCGGCGCCATCAAGCCTTCACGCATGTCAGCACCAATCTAACGGAGGAGAACCTAAGGCAAATGTACGGCGACCGCATCTACGACCGCTGCCGAGAGCTCTTCAACATAGTCCCCTTCACCGGCCCCTCCCACCGAGGGAGTTAAGTCAGAGGTAATAGTGATGAGTGATGAACTTATATATCAGAATGTTGGCAAAACGCAGATCCACTTTGGGCTGCGCCCTTGTGGGGACTACGCGGGATTGATGGGGATTTAGCGCAGATTTATTTTGCATTCGCGGGGCGAATGGAAAGATTTGTTATACTTTCAAGAGAGGTAAAGTAAGCCCGGGAGCGAGACTTATTTTTATAACGAGGTTGAAATGCGGACACATCAATCCCCTCCACAGGTGTAGTACTCTTTATTTCAAAGCAGAGATAAAAGTCGCCGGACGGTGAAAAGCCCTTATCCTCCAGTGCCGTTTTAGGGAAGAATTTCGGTCCTTCTCCCGTAAGACGCAGGAGCATACGCTCAGAGCCATTATGAAGAAGTAAATATTTTGTTGACTCAAAACCGCTGACCAGGTTGATTGACCCTTTGCCAAGCGCTGCCGGCACTCGATATAACTTATTTTCTAATATCAGAGGCAATTCTTCAGTCTTGTAATAGCCTACCAACACAAGATCTGTCGGTGAAGGCACGAATGAACTCTGATACTGCAACCCCTTCTGTGGTATAGAGTCCTTGATATGGTCGTAAGTTTGCTCGGTAAGTAAGATTTTGGTGAGAAATTCGTAGAGCAACGAACCCTCATTACGCGGGTCGCGCGCATCCGGCAATAAGGGGAATGCGCCGATATTTACCGATTCTATACTTTTGTAAAAATATTTCTGACGTACGGCCTCATTATCTCCACGACCGGGAAAGAGAATATAGCCGCCGATTATCTCTTTTGCAGAGTGCACCGTATTGTCGCTGCCGTAATAAATCGCATCGCGGTAGCGGTGCATCTGATTGATAGCGTCGGAGGGTGGACTGTCTGCACCCCCGCTTACGTCTCCGTCTTGTCTATCCTCATCGTTCAACTTACTGTCATCGTAGAGTCTGTACTTAGCATCAAAGAGATATGTAAGTTCAAAACCGTCAGGCTTTACGATAGTCAACACAATGTCAGGACGATTTTCGGTCGTAGCAGTATGCGCCTTGCCCGAGCCACGATTATAAGGCTGTTGATAACATAGAAGAACTTTTGAACCGTCCGGACAATGATATTCAATTGTATGCTTCTCTTTATTATCCTCAAAAGGCTTAATCATCGGCATAGGGTCATCTGTAATCTCCTCCGGATTTGAAAAACTGAGACCGAGAATGTCGGCTACCATTTGACGCATTTTCAGGAAGCACCATAGTTCGTAAAGTTCCCAGATAGGACGCACACCGATAGCATTTGCGCCCTCAAAGAGGTCGATGCCTTTTTGAAGAAGTAGCCAATGGCGGTACACTTGTGCATAGCCTGTACGCTTTTGAAGCACCATACTCTCCGAGCGAAGTGCTTCGCCACGCAGACCGCGAAGCAGAGGTGAGTTGCCGAGACGATGCAGGGTGTTGATATAGCCGTCCAGTTCGGCAAGTTCATTATCAGCCACTTTATCCGCCTTTTTTGCTTTTGCGTTTTTCTCTTTAATAGTGTCGACGATAGAATTTAACCGCCTCTCAATACGGTCAAGAGTAAATTTAACAAATCTGTTCTCGCGAGTATTGTGGGTATTGATAGTTTCTTCATGGCGAAAAAATTCCCGGTCAAGTCGTTGCTCTGATTTTACGTTTGCAAATCGTTCAGTCATTTGTGGCGTCCACCGCTTGATACGTTCGGGTCGACTGTAATACACCTCGGTAGTATGGCGCAAATGAGGTCGATTGACGATGTAAGACACAGCCTTTACGTATGCGCCGACAATTTTCCGAAATATAGATAGCCACACCACGTCATTATCTGACCGCCCACCACATTCAAGATTTTGTAATGTAAGTGTAAGATACTGAAATACAATCTCATTATATTGAGCATTTATTTCAGCGAGTATATGATTATAATCCTCTTTGGTGTCAAGTTTTGGAGAGACGACGCGAAATGAAAAGGTCTCAGTGCGTGGTGCTTTATCAATCGGGCTGTATCTGAATGTCAGTTCGAAAATTCCCGGTTCGTTGACAAAGGAGAGTGGAGCAGTGAGCAGTCGACGATTATCTCCAAGTTTAAGGCAGGTGAATAGTTCTGTTACCTCCTTAAGTTTGTGGAGCACTACGGGCTCTCCTACGACATCTTTTAACTCTATGGTAATATTATAGATTGCCGTTTCATAAAAGACGGGAGGCTGATTGAGCCAAGTAGTAGAGTTTCCCTCGCCTATCTCAGTCAGATGATTGGTTTTAGGCAGAGCAAGGCTCAATTTGCCCAGCACGGTACTCCGATAGTCGCAATATTCTGAGGCTGTTCCATTACTGACACGACTACGAAATCGCGACCAGTTAGCCTGCATATCAGCCGCAGTAGCCGCGGTGATACGAATATTTTTGTCAGAACTTGTGAAAGAAAGAACTTCCATTGATTACGGCCAAAAACTGGTAAACTGAGATTTTAGCAATCGATCACTCATTTCTTCGACTTTCTTACGGGCATTAGGATATTTTTTAACAAATTCTTTCAATGTGCCTTTATCCTTATCTAAGAGTTTAGTTAACAGAGTATCATCACCCTCTATGCGGGGGAGTACTTTCATCATAAGTATTTGGTCAACCGCGTCATTGAGAATTACGCCCCAATCTTTCTCTTCCTTTTCTTGCCATACTTCGTAGAAGTAAATCAACAATTCGTTCTGCACGCGATAGGCTATTTTGAAGGGGGTGCCTTCAAGTTTAGCGTTTAAGTTTGTTAGCACCTCTGCTATTTGATTTTTGAGCGTTTCTGTTTCCCCGGCATCTGCTTTTGCTAATTCTTCTAAGGCCTCCGAAGCGGATACTTTAGTGGGAAGATAGAGTTTTGCGTCGGTATGTTGAGGCAGATATCCAAGTTCGCGACTATCGTAGAAGCGCTTAAACGGGTCGCCCTCCGGAAGATTCATCTCGATGGTCATAGCGCGGTCTATCACTTTGCGAGAGAATTGGTGGGTAGTCTCGTCCATATTTACCGTACCTATTACGATAACGTTGGGCGGTATGCGGAGTCCCTTCTTTTTAAGAACGTCATAGACCTCATTCTCTTTACCGTAATGCGCTGCTTCATCGTCAGTTGAAGAGCCGTCATAACTTTTTGTTTCTGTCTCGATATCGAAGAGAGCCTTCTTTAGTTTGTCTTCATAGTCTTTAAAAACTGACGCCTTTATCAGCGGTTCACTGGTAATGGTATCTCCCACACGTTTGCGACTTTCAAGAACACTTAAAAACTCAGCGAAGTATTGTTCTACCGGTGCAAGGTTCATCTCATCAAGACAAACGAAAAATGGAGTCTCCTCGTAGAGCATAGCCTTAGCGAGAAACTTTACAAAAGGCGTTGCGACATACTCCGGGCCATTAATCTTGCTTTCATATCCGAGAAGTTCCGTAGAGTCGTGCCAGTTGGGTTTGACTTCCACAAGACAATAATTGCCGGGTGAGGTAGGATCTTTACCAAGTTCCGTATTCTTCGGACAGCTGTCAAAAGCCATCTCCTTAACAATACGACTCTTTCCAGTACCCGAAATACCCGCCAGCAACAAAAACGGCTTCGTCCGCATCGCACGAAGATAAGGAGTCATATTACTTTCATTGAAATCAACATCTTTTATACTTTTGCTCCCAACTTTAGATATTAGGAAATCTTCTCCTCCTAATAATGTGCCATCACTATTAAAAATTTGCCATCCATCTTGAATAGATTCAACAATAAAAAACTGGTCTTTGTGTATATTTAATTGCCGCCATTTGTTTATATCCTCTACTAATTCTGCATTATTGCGCTTTTCATTAAGAATAATAAATTCAGCTCTAATCCATGTTGAGTTTAGGCGATTAGCGGAAGAATCAAGCCGGTTCTTTGGGATAAGCGCATAAGTATCAAGACTTGTTTTTCCTCCTTCAATTACATTAATGGAGTTGGATTGAAATATATTTTCTAATTCTGATATATTCATAGCATCTATGATTTAAGTAATAATTCGGAGAGGCTTTTATGAAGTCCATTTCCCTGAAAAACTTGATTAGTGTTGGCAATGATAAGGTATTGACATGTTTCAGAAAACTGCAAGAATCCTTCAAGGCATTTTTGAATAGAAGAAATGGGGCAATAGTCAACTATTATATATTGTGCTCTCTTCCAACGAGCATTATCTCTATTTGAGACCCCCTTTGTTGAAAATTTATTAGCTTCAACAATTGCATAAGTACCTAATTGCGTAGAATTATCAATTGCTTTTGCGCCTATACGCTCAATGATTCGAAGGATTTCGGAATAACTCATACATTTGATTCTTTAATCCATTTTGATAATATTTCTTGTGGCATGGGAGAAAGAGAGGAGGCTCCCTGTGGAAACCCCATGAGATATTCGGCATCTCTTGGAATCGGACGACCGAAAATATCAGCATAGTTTTTACATCCATTATGTTTCATCATAGAAGGACAACTATAGTTTGCCATAGTGGTGGGGGTATGAACAAAACCAAATTTATCTCCGTATGTTTTCTTTATCCATGTAGGAACGATCTGAAATACCTTTTCAATTTCATTATTGGTAGGTATCACTTTATAAGTACCGTTCTCTCGATGTCTATTGAGCAATACAAGAAATGCAACGGCAGCTGCATAAGGTGATTGGGCATTGCCAATTGCTTTTAATTCTCGTCTCCTATCTTTATATATTACCTCTGTAAGCTGAGATGGATTCTTTGTCCAGCAGTTAGCTATCAGTCTATCACGTAGGTTATGCTTCTTAAAGAGTTTATTAAGAACATTCTTGTACTTAACCGCCAATAACCAAAATCTATCGCGACGATGATCAGCCCCTATATCCCCACAAGAAAGCCGACACATATGTACTTCATAGCCAATTTCTTCTAAATCTTTTTTAGCATGTGCAAGGGCTTTTTCAGTTACATTTTCTCCGAAAACAATTGGTGCGTTACTATCTTTTACGAACTTAAGCATATAATCCCACAAATTCTTTTCGGCTATATTTTTTCCGTGTGCTGCATGGCTGAAAGCCTGACAAGGAAATCCTCCGCAAAGTACATCAAATTGATTTTGAAATTTCTTACCATCTATAGTCGTTACATCATCATAGATTGGAAATTTTTCCATCCATCCATCTTCTTGCCTTTGACGGAGGACAGATTGACAGAAGTTATCAATTTCTACACCTGCAACACATTTATGATTAAGGAGTATTCCCCCATAGATGCCACCTCCTATGCCGGCAAAAAGATGAAACTCTTTGATATCTTTGTCAATAGCCATTGATAAATCATTTAATCTTCCGAGTAGGCAGACGGGCGACCAAACCTTTTTGTGGCTACAAGGAAGTACCTTTATATGTTGAATTTTGTTTATTTACAGATTTTACTTTGCCGGAGCAAAGCGACATTGCGTCGATGAGGTCTATTTGTCTGCGCGAGCGCCTATTTTGTAGTGTACAAAGATATGAATTTTTTTCGAGACTTGGAACACTGTTGCAAATTTAGCGAGTTATAATGCTATTAGGTTGCATTACTATGTTAATAAATTATAAAGATTTTCCGGTGATATGGATACCGGTAAATCCAGCTTTTGTTGACTATTACAACCTGCTTTTGTTGATTATAGAAAATATGTTCCGTGTTTATTCCGTTAGGGTCTGCGATAGCGAGCGAAGCGATGCATTGCTCCGGAAATTGATTATCTTTTTAGTTTCAAATGAGGTGTAGTCCCCCCGGGACATGGGGTCGGAGGCGTGGGCGTATCCGGACACTGCGTGCCCGGCTATTCAGATATAACCCCGCCGGGGTTATGGCCGCTACGAAATGAATCAATCATAACTGAAGAATCTGCGGTTTATCTGCTATAATCCTGCGTCTCGAGGGCAGTAAGCGCAGCTTGCCCTCATCTGCGTTTCGCCTATATCATTATCTATCCATAATTTGCGGGGCGGACGCGATTAATCGCGTCCCTCCGGGACTTGGGTGTCGGTTTTGAACTTGCGGGCCGGGTATGGCGTTTATATTGTTGATTTAACTATAAACTTTTTCTATTATGAGCTATACTATAGGAGATGTGGTGCCTGATTTGCTGGGCACGGACCAGGATGGCAAGGAAGTAAGGCGTAGTGATTTTCCGGGAAAGTCGATTGCTTTGTATTTCTATCCTAAGGATATGACGTCGGGCTGCACGGCTCAGGCCTGCAACCTGCGCGATAATTATGAGCAACTTTTAGATGCCGGCTATCAGGTAATCGGTGTCAGTGCCGACTCGGCCGCTTCGCATCAGAAATTCATCGCGAAAAATTCCCTCCCCTTCCCGCTTATCTCTGACCCGGAACACAAGCTGCTGGAAGCTTTAGGCGTATGGGGCGAAAAATCAATGTATGGCAGGAAGTATATGGGTACTTTCCGCACAACCTTCATTATCGACCCGGAAGGAAAGATAACGCGCATTATCGGTCCGAAACAGATAAAGACCTCGGCACACGCCGCGCAGATACTTGAATAAACGCAGATTTTCACAGGTGTCGGCGATATCGAAATCGATAGGCGGATTATTATATGGAGGATTGGATGGAGGGTATGGAAATTATATTTATCTTTGCAGATAAATATAGTTAAGGTATATGAAGAAAGCGCAGATTTATATTTGGATCGGGGCGATGGTGGTCGGCATCGGCCTGGGTTTGCTCAATATCGGATGGCTTAATACCGTCTTTAATGTTATAGCGACGATTTATACCCGTCTGTTCCGGCTGCTTGCCGTACCTACGATTGTGCTGGCTGTCATCACCACTCTTGCCTCACTCGGCGGAGGCAAGGAATTGGGACGTATGTTTCGCACGGCATTGATGTATACGCTGCTTACCACCTTTGCCGCGGCTGCCGTAGCCCTCGGTTATTATCTGCTTATAGCACCCGGCAATTTGCCCGCTGATGTGACCGCTACGGAGGCTGTCGCCGACCAGAGCGCGATAGCTTCAACTTCATATACGGATCATCTTATGTCTGTGATACCCGACAACATGGTGCGTCCGCTGCTCGACGGCAATGTGCTGGCTTTGCTCCTGATATGCTTTGCCGTAGGCATAGCGTTGTCCAAAATGCCTGAATCGGAAGGGAAGAGAGTGGTGCTCAATGGCCTTGCCGGACTTCAGGATGTGCTGTATATGCTTATCAGATGGCTTATAGCCATTCTCCCGATAGGAATTGTGGCCTTTGCGGGCCAACTTGTGGCAGAGATGGGCACCGGCATGATGCTTGACTCGCTGGGTAAGTATGTGGCCGTAATTCTTGCCGGCAACCTTACGCAGATGTTTGTCATCATTCCCATCTTCCTGCTCATCGTAGGGCTGAATCCTATAAAGACGTTCTCTAACATGTATCCTGCCGTATTGATGGGACTCTTCACCAAAAGCTCTGCGGCAACCCTTCCGGTCAGCATACAGAGTGCCGAGGAGAGGGCGGGCATATCTCCAAAGGTGTCGCGCTTTGTGCTGCCGCTCTGCACTACAATCAATATGAACGGCTGCGCGGCATTCATTCTGGCCACATCGCTATATGTTATGCAAAATAACGGTATAGTGCTCTCGCCGGGCACGATGGTGATGTGGCTCTTTATAGCCGTAATATCAGCGATAGGTAATGCGGGAGTGCCGATGGGCTGCTATTTCCTTACGCTCTCGCTGATGTCGGGTATAGGGGCGGACATCAGCATCATGGGTATTATCCTGCCTATATATACCATCATCGACATGGTGGAGACGTCGGAAAACGTATGGTCAGACACCTCGGTATGCGCCATGACCGCCCGCACGCTCCAAAGAAAAGAAGAAAAGGCCGCATCGTAATCTACGGTGCAGCCTTCTCTATAAATTTTATTCAGGATAATTATTTACCATTCCCCTATTATAGGAGAGCCTTCAAAGTGGAAGTTTATCTTTGTTGAGGGATTGAACTGGCTGACACCTTGAGATATGGTACCATATTTCACTTCAAAATTCTTGGCGTCTACATAAATTTTGTTACCATCTCTTGTGATGGTCAGTTCGTCGTAAGTAGGACGAGACTGGCTAATATATAACATAGCGTCAGAATCGCCGTCTTCCACTTCAGATGGAACCACGTCAAGTGCGATTTCTATCACGAAGGGGATGGGGAACCTGTTTGCTGACCATGTGCCGTCGGAGTTGAATTTGATATCCAAAGTAGCGTTGTCTACTTTCTGACCGGCTTTATATTTGGTCATATCTTTGCTCCAGGCTGAAAATTCGAGTTCGGTATTATCATCATTCCATTCACCGTAAGCATAGTTGACGTTATGTTTCTTGCCGTCGATTTCTACCCATCCTGAGAATTTGCGTTTAGAGTTACCGCCACCGTCGGGACCGTCATCGTCTTTATCGCTGCAAGAGGATACACCAACCGCCACGATCATCGCCATGGCCAAATAGAGGAGTGATTTTAGTTGTTTCTTCATTTTGATTTGATATTTAAATTAGTGAATTTATGTTTGTTAGTTGTAAAGTTAATTGAGATATATAAATCCACCAAATTGACTGTTTACCCCCCCCCATTTTTTAACATTAATTACATATATTTAACATTTCATAACTTTTTGCATAGCATTTGAAACATGCCGAAGGC
>CAYVZJ010000065.1:0-11352 GCA_964456155.1 uncultured Sangeribacter sp. | reverse complement strand
ACCTATGGTACAATAAATTAAAAAATGTCATGTACTGTAGCCTTCGGCATGTTTCGCTGTCACATCGCGCAGCGATGAGAACCAACATCATCTTTGCATTTGAAACATGCCAGAGGCATGTCCGTACGTTCGCGGGGGCGAGCGCGTCGGGGATTTGAAACATGCCGGAGGCATGTGCGTACGTTGCTCGCGGGGCGGGTAGGGGTAAAAAGAATGGAGGCAAGTCCTTGCGGGCTTGCCTCCGGGGTTATTAATAATTATCTATTGTTGTTCGTGAAAATTATTTAGCCTCTTCAAGTGTGCAGATTGATACACGGTTCCAAGACTCTTCCTCGAACATGTGGCCGATACCCTGACCTTCTGCTACGATGCGGTCTGCAGCTACTTTATACTTCTTGATAAGAGCGTTCTTGACAGACTCTGCACGTGCGTTGGCAAGACGGATGTTAACATCTTCCGGACCGTCGGGTGAAGCATAACCCTTGATGACAACCTTTGCATTGGGGTGATTCTTCAGGTAAGCGGCGATCATCTCTACGTTAGGCATCTGGTCAGCAGTGATCACTGAAGAACCTATCTTGAAGAAGACGTAACGTACTGAGTTGAGGTTGTTGGTAACTTCCTTCACTACCTCGGGCTTGCGGTTCTGACAAGCAGCCAGGTCAGCAGCGAGAGCAGCGTTAGCCTGTGACAGACCGGCGATCTCTACAGCCTGAGCCTCTGTAGCAAGACGGAGGTCGTTGATGGCAGCGTTAAGAGCGTCTACCTCAGCCTGGTTGTAGGGCTGTACGCACTGGAAACCGTCGCCGAAGTTGTAGTTGACACCTACAGTGAGCTGATAGTTAGCACGGTTGATGTTGTACTGAGTCTTTTCACCGGCTGTAAGGTTCCAGAGGATTGAAGGCTGGAATTGGAGTGTCCAGTTCTGGTTGATATTATAGTTGAAGTTCAAACCTACCTTTGTAGCGAGGTCGTTGCGGTCGCCGATACCATTCTTGAAAGTATGGAGCCAGCCGATACCGAGCACTGACTGCATGTCAAAGCCGCGCTTCTCACACTTGAAGCCACCGAAGAGGTTCATCAGGTTAGCTGTAGCGTATGCGCCAACGTATGATGCATCAAATGCTGTCTTGCTGTGAGCAGCTGCAAATGCACCTGCGGGCACTGTGCTTGTGTTGATGTAGAAGTCACCTTCCAGACCGCCACCTACTACGGGTGAGAACTGCTTTGCAACGTCTACGCCGACAAGTGCGCGCATGTCACCCCAGAATGCAGCGTGCTTCATGGGAGTTGTAACACCACCTTTGATACCTACTGACCAGTTATCAGCGGGACCGGGAGTCTTGATTGCTTCCTGAGCTGATGCTGAAAGAGCCACAGCTGCCAAAGCCAACATTGTAAGTTTCTTGTTCATAGTTAAAATGTTTTAATAAAAAATAATGTTATTTATGATTGTATAACAAATGCAATCCAAAATTAGTTGACAGTTTTTGAAAAAGTTTTGCAAATATCTCTCACGATACACTCTTCACACAGCGGTTTTCTCGCTTTACACACATATCTTCCGTGCAATATCAGCCAATGGTGAGCCTTTGGCAATATTTCTTCAGGTATATTCCTGACAAGTTCTTTTTCGGTCACTACGGGGTTGGGGGAGTTGTCGGTCAGCCCGAGGCGATTGCTCACTCTGAATACGTGAGTATCCACAGCCATGGCCGGTTTGTCCCACACTACGGCCAGCATCACGTTTGCCGTCTTGCGTCCTACGCCCGGCAGCTTCATCAGACCATCGATATCCGATGGCATTTCACCGTTGAAGTCCTCCACGAGCATACGGGCCGCGTTGAGGAGGTGGCGTGTCTTGTTGTTGGGGAAACTGACGCTCTTTATATATTCGTATACCGTCTCTTCATTGGAGCGCGCCAGCGCCTCGGCATCGGGAAAGGCCTCGAAGAGGGCGGGAGTCACCATATTGACACGTTTGTCCGTGCATTGAGCAGAGAGTATCACCGCCAAAAGAAGATGAAACGGAGTGTCATAGGCCAGTTCAGTCTTTGGCTCAGGCATAGCCACGCTGAAACGATCTATGAATACCGCGTACCTTCTTTTTTTAGATATACGTGCCATTATTTAGATAAAGTAAAGCGATAGATTTTAATATACAGATTTGGCTATCTATATATTGTAGGTGTCGGGGATTAATGTGCGGCGTCAAATTCGTGCAGGAAGCGGACGTCGTTTTCAGAGAACATACGCAGGTCCTTGACACGGTATTTGAGGTTGGTGATACGCTCGATGCCCATTCCGAATGCATAGCCGGAATAGACTGTAGAGTCGATGCCGCAGGCCTCGAGAACGTTGGGGTCTACCATGCCGCAGCCGAGGATTTCAACCCAGCCGGTGCCTTTGCAGAATGCACATCCTGTGCCTCCGCAGATATGACAGCTGATGTCCATCTCGGCTGAAGGCTCCGTGAAGGGGAAATATGACGGACGGAGACGTATCTTCGTGTCCGGACCGAACATCTCGCGGGCAAAGTAAAGAAGCACCTGTTTGAGGTCGGCAAAGGAAACGTTGCGGTCTATGTATAGACCCTCCACCTGATGGAAGAAGCAGTGTGCGCGAGCCGATATCGCCTCGTTGCGGTAAACGCGGCCGGGGCAGATGATACGTATCGGGGGCTTCTGAGTCTCCATCGTGCGAGTCTGCACGGATGAAGTGTGCGTACGCAGCAATATATCAGCCGGGTCGCGTGATATGAAGAAGGTGTCTTGCATATCGCGGGCCGGATGGTCGGGCGGGAAATTCAAAGAAGAGAATACATGCCAGTCATCCTCTATCTCCGGACCCTCGGCGATAGTAAATCCCTGAGCACCGAATATCTCGAATATCTCATTTTTCACTATGGAAAGGGGATGACGAGTGCCGAAAGGTATGGGAGTGGCTGTGCGGGTCAAGTCCATTTCCGCTTTGCCTGACTCGGCTGCCGTGGCCAATGACTCTTTAAGAGCCGCCAGACGCTCGTTGGCCTCCGTCTTGAGTTGATTGAGCTGCTGACCCAATTCACGCTTCATATCAGCAGGAACGTTGCGAAAGTCATTCATCAATAATGAGATCTCGCCCTTCTTGCTGAGATATTTTATTCTTATCTTTTCTACCTCTTCAGCCGATTTAGCCTGTAGAGATGCTATCTCGGCGCGTAACGCATTGATTTTGTCAATCATATTGTTGAGTAAATCGTTTAAGCCGCAAAGATAGTCATTTTATTTGATTGCCACAAATATCTCTCCGTAAAAACAAGAAAAGAAACGAAACGAAGAGACATCGCCCAAGATGAGCGATGTCCCAACGTTTCAATTCCTAATTGCTAATTACTAATTCTCAAATGGTCTCCTCGATACTCCATACAAAGGCGCGAAGTCCGAGGAGGGGACGGTCTTCATCGAGTTTCCGAAGTCGCTCCAGAAGTAGCGGCACGCGATTGTCTTCCACAAAAGTGATGAGCGCCGAGGCGAGCGACGGCCATGCGTGGCTGCCGTAGTGAGGCTCACCGGTCTTTGAACCGCGTCCCTGCACATTGCCGAAGGCGGTAAAGCCCCGGCAACTCGATTTATCAAGAATTTCGATGACGGCCTCATGATGAGCCTGGTCGTATGATATGAATACTGCTTTCATTTGATAAAATGCTTTTTCTCGTGATTACTTGTTGTTTAGAGCCTTGGCCAGCTTTTTACGAGTTTTCTTGACTCCATTACCGGCAAATACGCAGTAGAGCACAGGCACGAAGAGGAGCGTCAGTATGGTGGAGAAGGTGAGACCGCCTATCACGGCTGTACCCATCGGTTGCCACATTTCCGCGCCTTGTCCGGATCCGACTGCCATCGGCACCATACCTAAGATGGTGGTGAGCGTCGTCATCACTACAGGACGGAGACGTGACCTGCCGGCATCTATCACGGCGCGACGTATCGACATGCCACGCTCGCGGTTGAGCGAGATATAGTCTATAAGCACGATACCGTTCTTCACCACAATACCGATAAGCATGATGGCGCCGATCATCGACATCACATTAAGTGTATGGCCGGAGAGCCACAGGATGATAAAGACACCCGAGAAGGCAAAGAGCAGCGAGGTCATGATGATGCCCGGATAAGTGAGCGACTCAAACTGTGCAGCCATCACGATATATACAAGGATGATAATCAGCACGCCAAGCAGCAGAAGGTCGGAGAAGGAGTCTTGCTGGTCTTCATACGAGCCGGCTATGCCTATGGAGATGCCCGACGGCAGATGCATCTTGTCGATCTCTATCTCGGCGGCAGTCACGACATCCGACATCGGCACACCGTCTACTACGGCCGATACGGTGATAAGTCGTTCACGGTCCTTACGCTCGATGGTAGGCGGTGTGAAGCGCTCCACTACCGTGCCGAGGTCTTTGATCTTAACGCTCGCGCCGGTGGGAGTCATGACGTTGATGTTCTCGATGTCGGCGATTGTGGTGCGGTGTTCGGGCGCATACATCACCTTGATGTCATATTCCTCACCGTCTTCGCGGAACTGCGAGGAGGTCGCGCCGTTGATACGGTTGCGCAGATACATCGCTGCAGTCTGAAGGTTCAGGCCGTAAAGGGCGAGTTTCTCACGGTCGAAGTCCACCTGATATTCCGGCTGATAGTCAGAACGGGAGATGGTGACGTCGGCAGTGCCGGGGATGCCTTCCAGTATCTGGCGAAGGGCTACGGCTGCGGAGTCGGTCTCTTCAAAGTTGTAGCCGTAGATCTCAAAGTCGACGGTCGACTGTCCGCCCATTCCCATGCCACGGCCACCACCTACGTTTACCTGAGCCTTCTTGTATTCGGGGAATTCGCGCTGCAGGTCTGAACGCATATTATCCGCTATCTCTTTGATGCCCCTCTTACGGTCGCCCGGGTCAGAGAGCGTCACGTTGATGGAGATGATGTGCGCGCCGTTGTCTTGAAGCGATGCGTATGTATTGTCGGAAGAAGCCGGACCCACGGTATAGGTCATCACCTTGATCTCCGGATATTTCTTACGCCAGAGGGAGTCAAGACGACCGGTCACCTCCTTGGCTGTCTCCACACGAGCGCCTATAGGCAATTCAAGCGAGACGCCTATACGGGCGTTGTCTTGCGTCGGGAAAAACTCCGTGCCTACAAATTTCATCAGGAAGATAGAGCCTACGAAGATGCCGAGGCAGACAAGTATGGTGACAGTGCGGTGAGCAACGAGTCGGCGCAGCAGGGATGCATAGCCGTTGTCAAACCGATCGAGTCCCTTCTCTATGGGGCGGAAGAAGATATTGTAGAATTTGCCGTGTTTCGTGTCGCGACGCAGCCACTGTGAGCAGAGCATCGGGGTAAGCGAAAGCGCGCAGGTAGTGGAGATGATCATCATGATGGTCACCATCCATCCGAGCTGACGGAAAAGCACGCCTGTCATGCCGGTGACGAGCGTCAGCGGGAAGAATACGGCAATAAGTGTAAGCGTAGATGCTATTACGGAGATGGCCACCTCATTGGTGCCGTGCACGGCCGCCTGCTTCGGGTCAGACCCTCGCTCTATATGTGTAGTGACATTCTCCAGGACCACAATGGCGTCGTCCACCACCATACCAATCGATATCGACAGCGCCGAGAGCGATACGATATTGAGGGTATTGCCCGTAGCGAAGAGATAGATAAAGGAGGCTATAAGAGAGACAGGTATCGTGATGACGATGATCATTGTGGCTCTCCAGCGTCCGAGGAAGATGAATACCACGATCATCACGAAGAGAAGGGCATAGAGCACGGTCTCCTCCAATGAAGCGATGGTATTGCGGATGTTGTCGGAAGTATCTACCACAACGCCCAATTTCACGTCGGTAGGAAGGTTTTTCTCCAGTTTGGGCAGCATCTTCATCACCTGCTCGGAAATCTGCACCGAGTTGGCGCCGCTCTGCTTCTGAATGATAATCATGGCGCCGGCCTCTCCGTTGATATAAGTCTCCTGAGTGCGTTCCTCCAGTGAGTCTTCCACGCGGGCCACATCCTTCAGATATACTATCCTGCCCTGATATGAGCCGACGGGTATGTTATTGAGTTGCGCCGACTCGTCAAATTCTCCCTGCACGCGGAGAGCGTAAGTGTTGGAGCCGATATCAAACGAGCCGCCGGGAATGTTGCGGTTTTCCGCGCCTATCACTTGCGAGATACCCTCTACAGTAAGATGGTATGCCTCAAGTTTGGTGGGATCGACATAGACGTGTATCTCACGCTTGGGAGCGCCGGAGATTGACACTGAGCCGACACCGTCGATGCGCGCAAGGGGATTGACCACGCCGTCATCGAGGATTTTGTACAGTCCGGCCATACTCTCTTTAGCCTCCACAGAGAGAAGACAGATAGGTATCATGTCTGTGGAGAACTTGAAGATGATGGGATTTTCCGCATCATCCGGCAGACTGGACTCCACCATATCGAGTTTGTCGCGGACATCATTTGTCAGCACGTCGATATCGTAGCCGTACTCAAATTCAAGAGTGATGACAGAGGTATTCTCACGGCTCTGTGAGGTGATATGCTTGAGATGCTCTACGGAATTGAGCGCGTTTTCAAGGGGTTTGGTGACATTCTGTTCGATATCCTCCGCACTTGCACCCGGATAGATGGTGATTACCATGATGGTATTGGTATCGATATCCGGGAAGAGGTCGACAGGCAATTTGGCGAGCGAGAAGAGACCCAGGATAATGACGGCCACAAAACAGAGTGTGGTCATGATGGGCCGTTTTACCGCCGATGCATACAGACTCATAATTATTGTCTTATATTGAAGATTATTATCTCGTTAATTTACTCTCCGGTCATATTATTTCACAAGGCGCACTTCAGCACCGTTGGCGAGTTTGGCCTGGCCGCTGATCACTACCTGCGCGCCGTCGTCCACGCCGCTGATGAGCTCGTAGGCATTGTCGAGACGCTGGCCGAGTTCCACCTTATTGTATGACACCTTGCCGTCTTTATATACGTAGACGTAATGGTCGCCGGAGCCGGGCTGCTTGATGACAGCCTTGTCGGGCACTACTACGTGGTTAGCTGTGCCGAACACCATGTGTACTCTTCCGAACATGCCGGGGAGGATACGGTCGCCGGGATTGGGAACGGTGATTTCCACTCCGAAGGTACGTGAATTAAGGTCGATGGTGGGTGATATCATAGTGACAGTGCCCTTGAATATCTCATCGCCGTAAGTGTCGAAGGTGACATTGGCCGACATCCCTTTGCGCACGTAGACAAATTCTGTCTCCGACACGTTTATGGCTATCTTGATGGGGTTGGGCTGAGCGATGGTGAGTATGGGCAGGTTGCCGGTCATATCTCCCGGGTCGTAATTACGAGCGGTCACCACACCGTTGATGGGGGAGGTGAGGATAGTATTCTCCGTAGCGTGACGTAGAGCGCGCTCAGCAGCTGCCACTGCATTGCGGGCGTTGACGAGCTGAGCCTCCATCTGGTCGACAGCCTGCTTGGTGCCTCCGCCTATCTTGAGGAGTTCCTGGGCGCGGTTGTAGTCAGCCTCTACGGTCTTGAGCGAGGCACGGGCTGTCTGCACCTGCAGTTCGTATGAGGTAGTGTTGACGTCGTCGAGCACCACCAAGCGCTGGCCTTTGCTGACGCGCATGCCCTCGTCTACGAGTATCTGCTTGATGCGCGAGGGCATTGCGGACGTAATGTTGTTGATAAGATCGGCCTCAGCTGAAGCTGTATATGTGGCGGTCTGCTCCACTTCGCGCTCACTGACGGTCTCTACTTTCACTCCGGGCAATTCTTCCTTTTCTTCGGCGTTGTCCTTCTTTTCGCCCGAGCATGCAGCCAGTGCTATCGCTACAAGCGTGGCTGCTGAATAAATCATATATTTTTTCATTGTACAGGTATTTTTCAATGGTGAGATTATTTGCCCTGATAGTCCTTGCCAAGCAGGAGGTCAAGTTCGGACGAAGAGCAAAGATAATTATAGATGGATTGATAATAAGCGAGTTTGGCGGAAGTGTTGGCCAATTCGCTGTCGCGCAGGTTAAGGTAAGTGGCCGCACCTATCTCAAAGCTCTTCTGCATGATCTGGTAAGCCTTCTCAGCCTGCTTCACGTTTTCTTCCGATGAAGCGATCTGCATCACTTCGCGATTGATGTTATCCATAGCGAGCTCCACCTGCATCTGCAGAGCGTTGACGAGGTTTTCGCGCTGAAATTCCATTTCCTTGCGTTGAGCCTGCGCCTGACGAAGGGCGTAGTATTTGCTGCCGCCGCTGAAGATGGGTACATTGAGCGCTAAGGCTACGTTGCTGTAGGGATTGAACTGCTGGTTCTTAAACGGCGATCCGTTGGAGAGTGAGAGCCAGTTGATGTTGTATGAAGCGCCGAGAGTAGGTATCCATGCGCGTTTGCGGAGTGATACCGTCTGGTCGAGCATTTTGGTCTGTATGTCCAGAGAGCGGAGTGAGGAGTTTTGAGACAGCGATGCTTCAGCGCCGAGCGCATAGCCATACATATCCTGCTGCATCTCTTTAAGCGTGACAGCCGGCTCTACGTCGAGTGTGTAGTCTACGCCCATGAGCACTACAAGCTGCAGTTTGCATTGGCGCACGGCTATATCGGCCTGCAGGAGTTCCGGCTCGATGTTTTTCACCTGCACCGATGAGCGGAGCACGTCATATTCTGACGCTGTGCCGGCGGCAAACTGCTTCTCAAACAGGTCGGCATTGAATTTGGCAATCTCATAGTTTTGCTGCACTACCTCTTTTGAAGCGACAGCCAATAGCAGAGCATAATAAGCTTTGTTTACCTGATTGACGAGGTCAAGGCGTGAGGCTCTGGCCGACTCCATGGCGCTCAGTATCTGCGTCTGGCTGATGTTGATTGACTTCCAGAGTTGGGGAGCGATAAGCGGAAGGGAGGCGTTAAAGCCCATGTTCCACGTATTGTCAGAGCCCATCTTGAGTGACTGACTCTGACCGCCCATATCCATGCGGATGGTCTGGAGTTCGATAGAACGCTGGTAAGCTGCCTGGAAGTCGATGGTAGGATAGAGGCCTGCCTGCGACTCGCGCTTGGCATATTCCATTCGTTTTACTTCCAAGTCTGCAATCTTGATGGTGGGACTCGTGGAGAGTGCGATGTCGATACACTCTTCGCGGGTCAGCTTAACGCTCTCAGCGCAGACAGTCGCCGCTGTCATCAACGCTATGACCGCTGATATGCAAAATCGTCTCATTTGTTGGATATTGAATTATTGGTTTTTATATTATCGTAATGTTGCTCCAGTATCTCCATTCCTTTCTGGGTCACTATACCGCGCAGAAAGGTGAAGGAGATGGTATTGTATATTTCGAGAAGGGAGGTGTCGGCCGAGAAGAGTTCTTCCATGCGCTTCAGTGACTCCATCTGTATCTCAAGAGTGCGGGTGAGGATGTTGTAGTTGAGGTCTTTCCTGAAAAGACCCTCCTTTACACCGGTGAGGAATACATTTTCAGTAAATTTTTGTCGCATGTCCTTACGGTCTTCATAGATAGGACGGATGGTGCGATACAGGCGGTCCATATCTTTGAAGAAATTGACGTTCAGGATGTTGAGATGGTGGCGGTGGAAGTCGAATATCCTCAGAAGGGCGACGAGGGTGTTTTCCGACTCTTCGAGTATCTGAAGAAAAAGTTTGTTGGTCTCGTTTGAGAGTGTCTCCAATGCCTTGACAAGCATTTCCTCCTTACTGCTGAAAATTTCATACAATGTTCGTTTGGAGATGCGCATTTTGGAGGCTACGAGGTCCATTGTTGTTGCCTTCAGCCCTTCCTCTACCATTGTCTCCATGATGACATGGCAGAGTTTTGACATTTGCTCTTCGCTCAGTTGCATGTTAATTATTCATGTTAATTATATAGGTAAGTTGCAAAACCGGGCGCAAAGATAACGAAAAAACCGAAAACTAAAAAATAGTTTTCGGTTTTTTGCGAGTATTTTATCAGTATTTTTCCGCGTCAATCGGAATATTCCGAGTTTTATTGGAATAATACGCTTTTATCAGCCGTTACGCCATCACGGCTTCGGCTTCCGGAGTCTTGATGCCGAATTTCTCGCGAAGATGCGTGATCATGTCTACGGTCATGGCCTCGAGGTCATATTCCGGTTTCCAGTCCCACTCCTCGCGGGCGCAAGTGTCGTCGAGAGAGTTGGGCCAAGAGTCGCATATCTTCTGGCGCAGCGGGTCGAGCTCGTATTCCATCTCGAAGCCGGGGATATGCTCCTTGATCTTATTGTAGATAATCTCCGGGTCGAAGCTCATAGAGGCGATATTGAAGGAATTGCGGTGTATGAGTCGGTCGGGATTAGCCTCCATTATTTCTATGGCAGCGCGGAGGGCATCCGGCATATACATCATGTCCATAAATGAGCCGGGCTTAAGGGGACATTTGAATTTCTCACCCTTTACGGCTGAATAGTAGATGTCTACGGCATAGTCGGTAGTGCCGCCGCCGGGAGGGGTCGTATAGGAGATAAGGCCGGGAAATCTCACCGAACGGGTGTCTACACCGAAGCGGCGTGCGTAATAGTCGGAGAGGAGTTCGCCGGTGACTTTAGTTACGCCGTAGATCGTGTCGGGACGCTGAATTGTGTCCTGGGGAGTGCGGTCGGCGGGAGTGCCGTGACCGAACGAACCGATGGATGAGGGGGTGAAGACGGCACAATTCTTTTCGCGAGCCACTTCGAGAGTATTGTAAAGGCCGCCTACGCCGATTTTCCAGGCGAGTTGCGGTTTTGCCTCAGCCACAGCGCTCAGAAGGGCAGCAAGGTTATAGATAGTGTCGACGTTGTATTTCTCCACAGCCTCGGCTATCTGAGCGGCGTTGGTGATATCCACCTCATGAGCCGGACCCGACTCAAGAAGGATACCTTTAGGCTCGGCGCCTTTAATATAGCCGGCTACGACATTGCCGCCGGGATACTCGTTGCGCAAACGCATGGTCAGTTCTGAACCGATCTGACCCGTTGCGCCTATTATGAGTATATTCTTCATGTTTTACGTGTTAGATGTTGTTAGATTTAGGTTTAGACCCCATTCTACAAAAAATGTTAACGCAGGGGCAGCGTATTTTCGAGTGAATTTCGTCTATCTCGGAGGGAGCTATGCGAGCATAGTGACCGGAGAGATGGGCGAAAGGCGCCGAAAAGACGCTGTATGGGAAGAAAAATTTTATATATAAACATCAAAATTCTTAATAAAAATTAAATTCTATTTTGTCAAAAGATACCCCTTTCTCGCAGCTGCACCCCGCCTTTGGCCTTTTGGCTCA
>CAYVZJ010000064.1:0-11612 GCA_964456155.1 uncultured Sangeribacter sp. | reverse complement strand
TACGATAATCAATGTAACCCCTCCGGGGTATATGCGCTTGCATGGAGTATATCCGTAAACTGCGTGCCCGGTTAATGAGATGTTACCCCTCCGGGGTATTCTCTGATTCATGGGATGGGAAAGTCCCGGAGGGACATAATCTGAATAGCCGGGTACGCAGTGCCCGGATCATGACCCACCCTAATCCCACCGTCCCGGAGGGACACAATTTGAATAGCCCGGATTATGACCTGCCTGCGATTCTACCGTCAGGGTGGGACGGAGTATGTATTATCGGCGGATTATCAGAAGTCTATGGCGAGACGGATGTTGAATTGACGGCGCGTCAGATAGTTGGGAACGGCATATTGGATGTTGTTGACGTCTGTTACCCAATAATAACTGCTGACGTTGGCCATATCAAACAGGTTGAAGCAGTCAAGGCCTATTATTATGCTCTTGAAGTGACGCCAGAAGTTGTAAGGGCGTACACCGTCAGTGGGAGCCCCAACCAACTGGTAACTCAGGCCGATATCAACCCTTTTATATGCCGGTGCTCTGAAATAAGACTGGTCGCGGTCTACGTGAGGCGCTGTCATAGTAAGACCATCTGAGAGAATGCCGCGAAGACTGAATTTTAATTTAGGGAATTTTGGGAAATAATCTGTGAAGTATATTCCGAATGAATATCTTTGATCACTCGGTAGCGGCACTTTCTTTCCATTAAGCGTTTGCTGCGTCTTCATCAGAGAGAAAGTAATCCAAGAGTCAGAGCCCGGCACAAATTGACCGAATAGTTTGAAATCCAATCCCATGATGTATCCCTTTGAGTCATTCTTTCCGGAATAATTGATTTTCAGGTTGTCATATTCGTAAGAAATCAGATTGGCAAGATTCTTATAATATGCTTCACCCGTCACTTTAAACGGACGGTTCATCATTCGGAAGGTATAATCGGTGGCCAAAAGCAGCTGTATGCTTCTGGGGGATTTGATTTCATGATTGAGTATGATATTGGAGTTGCCGAGCGGATCGCTGACAGCCTGACGGTACTCCTTATAGAAAGGACTTTGGTAATACATACCGAGTGCGAGACGGTAATTCCATCTATTGTGCTCTACGGGCACCAGGGTGAAGTTAAAACGAGGAGACACAAGAAACTCCTTGTTAAAGTCCCAATAAGAAAATCTCAATCCCCCATTAATGGTAAGATAGAATTTGTCTGTGTCAAGATAATAGGCATCTTCCAAGAAGATAGCCATACGATTGTTGGAGATATCCTGACGTGAGGAGAGATTATAAATCAAGTGGACACCCTCGGGAAGAGTAGGCAGTGAATAGCCGGCAGAGTCTCTCCATTCCCATTCTTTGGTGCGGTCATGAAACTTCTCAGTCTGAAAAATCAGTCCGTAAGAGATATTATTCCTTTTAATTACAGTATTGCCTTTTATAGCTGCTTGAAATACGGAGGCACGAAGGCGGTTGCGCGAATGTTCCATGTATTTACCCACTCCGAGTTCGCCACCGACAGCGTCTTCACCCGCAGTGCCTGCCTGGTTGAGCCAATATTCTCCGGAGATATCGTAAGATACCAACTCATTGCTGAGAAAACCTGAAAGGCTAAGTCCGATGGCATTAGCCCTGTTGATGCGGTACATAGCATTGAATGCACCGAGATATGTCTGGAACTTATCTCTCTCTTCGCCATCAAAATATACCTTAAAGTGCTTGGTATCCATTGACGTACCAAAACTTGTCTCGCGGTCGGCCGGTTTGAAGTTATAATGGTTGAGAGAGATATTGCCCAAGAAATCAAATTGCAATTTGTCTGAGGGCTTGTATATCAGATTGGTCTGATAGTCAAAATAAAGCGGGTCATACTCGCCGCGTGTCTCGAGCTTTGAGAGAAGGGAGTTATTCTTTTTGAGTCGCAGACCGTGCAATTGTGAGAATTTACCGGAGTTTTGTCCCAATGTAAGCGAGCCTCCCATAAGCGATAGAGAGACGGCTCCCTCAAACGCTTCCGGCTGTCGGTAAGAGATATCGAGGGCAGAAGACATTTTGTCAGCGTAACGGGCAGGAAAACCTCCGGAAGAGAATTTGATATTGCCTACCATATCCGGATTGATGATACTGAGACCCTCTTGCTGACCGCTACGGACCAACTGCGGACGATAAACCTCTGTGCCGTTGATATAAACGGAATTTTCATCAAAAGAGCCACCTCTCACAGAATATTGCGAGCTCATCTCATTGGAAGAGTTTACTCCGGGCATAGTGGCGAGCATAGCCTCCACCGAACCACCGCTGACGTCTGGAGATAGTTTGAAGCTCTCTGTGTCAAACGACTGCATGCCATTGATATTCTGTCTGAAACCGGTGACCTCAATTTCGGCGAGTTCGGTAGATTCAGTCGCCATTTTTACATTGATGGTGATATCACCTTTAGCGTCAATAAGTTTTCTATTGACATTCTTAAATCCGATGCAAGAGTATATTACCTCGATAGTATCTTTAGCAGCCACTGTCAGGTCGTAATTTCCCTTCAGGTCAGTATTGGTGCCTATGGACGTGCCGGCAATACGTACCGTTGCAAATTCAATAGGTTTTTCTTCCTGGTCGATTACCTTACCGGTAATCTTAATATTATCAGCATATATTGACCTTGCGAGAAGGAAAATGATGAGCAATGTAAGAAATCTTGTATAGCGCATTTAAGAAATATCGTTATCGTGATTGGATTAATCTTTTTAATCTTATCATATAACGTAGTCAAATATCAATTATTTTTTGTAAATTTACAAATCAATAACATTATTAAGCATATGGCACAAAAACCGAGTATTCCCAAGGGGACGCGTGATTTTTCACCCGTAGAGATGGCGCGTCGTAATTATATATTTGATACAATTCGTGAGGCCTTCCGACTGTTTGGCTACAAGCAGATAGAGACGCCTGCAATGGAAAATCTCAGCACATTGATGGGTAAATATGGCGAAGAGGGCGACAAACTTCTCTTTAAGATTCTAAATTCCGGAGACTTCCTGAGTAGTGTCAAAGCAGAAGATTTAGAGCAGAAGAATCTGGTAAGGCTTACCAATCAGATGTGTGAGAAGGGTCTTCGGTATGATTTGACCGTACCGTTCGCACGGTTTGTGGTGCAGCATTTCAACGACATCCAGATGCCGTTCAAGCGTTTTCAGATTCAGCCTGTCTGGCGTGCAGACCGTCCTCAAAAGGGTCGTTACAGAGAGTTTTATCAGTGTGATGCAGACGTAGTGGGCAGCACGTCGCTGAATAATGAGATAGAATTGCTCTCGCTCATCGACTATGTATTTGAGAAACTTGGTGTAAATACAGTTATAAAAGTCAACAACCGTAAGATTTTGACCGGCATCGCGGAGGTAATTGGCTATCCGGAGAAGATTGTTGATATTACCGTAGCGATTGATAAGATAGACAAGATAGGTCTTGATAATGTTAAGGCCGAGCTTCGCGAGAAAGGACTTGACGAGAAGGCCATCTCGCTTCTTGAACCCATCTTGCAATTATCAGGCACGAACGAAGAAAAATTAGAGAGTCTCGGCAAAATATTGGCCGACTCTGAGACAGGCTTAAAGGGAGTAGAGGAATTGCGTGAGGTGCTTAATGGTATCGAGGCGCTTAATCCCTCGGCCGATGTAGAATTGGATGTATCTTTGGCCCGTGGCTTAAACTATTATACCGGCACGATAATCGAGGTAAAGGCAAAAGATGTTGAGATAGGAAGCATCACCGGAGGTGGTCGATATGATAATCTGACGGGAGTGTTTGGTCAGCCGGGGTTGTCGGGCGTAGGTATCTCTTTTGGAGCTGACAGAATATATGATGTGCTCAATCAGTTGGATCTGTACCCGCGTGAATTGTCTTCATCGGTAAGAGTAATGTTTGTCAATTTCGGTAAGGCCGAAGCCGCACAGGCATTAAAATATGTCGCTGCGCTGCGTAAGGCCGGCGTGAGTGCACAGGTATATCCGGACTCCGCAAAGATGAAGAAGCAAATGAGTCTTGCCAACAGTGAGGGCATCCCTTATGTAGCCATTGTAGGTGAGGATGAACTCGCTAACGGCTATATCACTCTGAAAGACATGACTACCGGCGATCAGCATAAGGTGACCATCGACGAACTGATAGAAATTGTAAAATAATCAAACCGGGAAAGCAAGGATTTGATATATACGAAAAGAGATGAAAAACATAATAAGTGAGCAGCAATTTCTGGTGCGTCAGCCATCATATCCTCAGAAAACTCCGACTACAGATTACTATCTGCGGTTGGCCAATAAGATGGCAGATGCTTGTATAAATCGAAAAGTGCTTGCCGGCTGGCCTGAAGCGATAATAGCCCGAACGGTATTAGGCTTGGTCGGTTATTTTCAAGATATTCTGACCGACAGCGGTATATGGCGTTCCTTTATCGAATGCCATAAACATCTGTATGGGAAGTGGTTGCCCTATTATTCTACAGGGGAGGACTATATACCCCACGAGCTGAATAGAGAGGATGTGCGTTTTTTGGTATGGTACACCTTGTGTATGAACTATGAAAACAGGCGTCTGCTTGATCCTCTGAGTCCTGACGTAGAAGCTGCTGCCGACTTATGGTTTGAAATGCTTGACAAGATATATGAAGAGGCACCTACCCCTGAAGGCTTCTTTATATGGCAAGGCCTTGAGATAGGCAATCCGGAGGAGGAGAGAGAGATAGTCGGTTTTTCGCATTGGCTCTTCATGCATTGTTATCTCTTGACTCCCGCCTTTGCTGTCACTCTTGGTGAAATACTTTCCGAGCCCGACATTAAAGACTCGGAAGACACGTTAAAATTGCAACGCGTTCTTGAAAAGGCGATGTCGGAGCTTCCCACCGGTCCGTTGGCCTTGTATCTTGGCGAATGGTTGCAACTCATCCTCAGCGGTAAGATGCCGAATACCAAAGAAGCCATATCCTTATCGGACGGTAAAGTGAATCCTACATATCAAAAATTTGTATCCCATACCGAAGGTTCGCCCATAAAATTTATAAAAGGATATGAAGAATTGAATAAATTCTTTATCGAAGCCCTCGGTTGGACACCCGGTGAGCGTCATCTGTCTCACTTGGAGAATTGCGAAGACTTTGTATTGCTTGTGAATAGAAATAAAGGCATGCTTTTGGCTCATGATATTTGCAAGTGTATAAATCTCCCGGAGAATCCATATTATGATGCGGAGTATGCGAAAACTCACTCCATCTATCTGCTTACGGTAAGAGGGATGTGTCCTGCGGATTTGCTGCATTATCTATGGGAGCACAATGCTTTGACTGATACGTATTTCCCGGGAGATGAAGACCATAGTCTCGTAGAAGAAAATCGTGATTTTATAGCTCGCTGTTACTTACAGCAATATTATCGCGGCGATTGAGGAGTTTAGTATCAGTCCGAGTCTGAGATTAATCTGTTAACTTAGAATAAATAAGAAATAAGTAATAATACCATAAAATGAAAAAGCTATTATTGAGCGCATTGGCTCTGGCGAGTGTATTTGCGGGATATGCGCAGACCACGCGAGAAGAAGTCATGTCAGACTTAAACAAGTCAGGCGGTGTCTATTTTGCCTATCCGGTGACTGAAGCGCAGAATACTCCGGCTCCGGAAGGATATAAGCCGTTTCATATCAGCCATTACGGTCGTCACGGGTCAAGATATCTGATAAGCGATGATGACTATACGCGAGTTGCAGATCTTCTTCACAAGGCTTATGAAGCCGATGCCTTGACAGCATTGGGAAATGACGTTAAGATGAGATTGGATTCCATTATGGTGGAGACAGCAGGCAGGGGAGGAGACCTCACGCCACTTGGAGTACGTCAGCATAAGGGTATCGCCAAGAGAATGATAGCCAATTATCCGGAGGTCTTCACTGACAGCAGTGATATCTCAGCGAGAAGCACTGTCGTAATCCGATGCGTGCTGAGCATGGATGCCTTTTGTGAGGGTCTGAAGGAGGAAAATCCGAAGTTGAATATAACGCGTGAATCTTCCAATCGCTATATGAATTATCTGAATTATCATAGCGATGAATCTAAAGAATATACATCCAAAGAATGGAAAGAAGAATACAGGAAATTTGAGGATGCACATACTCATGGCGATCGCCTCACTGCCTCTATTTTTTCCGACCCCGAGTTTGTGAAAAAGAATGTAAATCCTCACAATTTTATGTGGGATATGTATTGGCTGGCATCCGGCATGCAGGATATAGAGTCTAATTATACCTTCTATGATATCTTCACACCGGAAGAATTGTTTGATCTTTGGCAGTGTTTCAATTACAGATTTTACGTTTGTGATGGCAATTATGCCGGCAATAGAGGACTGCTGGTGGATAACGCGAAGCCTTTGCTGAGAAATGTCCTGGAGACAGCCAATGAGGCTATATTATCCTATCATCCTGCCGGCAAACCATCGGCTGCTCTACGCTTTGGCCATGACGGCAATCTGATACCCTTTGCAGCCCTTCTGCAGTTGGACGGATGCTATGAGTCAATTGATAATCCGGATGATTTTTATAAAGTATTCTCTGACTTTAAGGTTGCACCGATGGCCGGCAATATCCAGATTATTTTCTTCAGCAACGGTGACGGTGATGTGCTTGTAAAATTCCTGCACAACGAGACCGAGAAGAGAATTCCGGTAGAGACCGACATCTGGCCCTACTATCACTGGGCGGACGTAAAGAACTTCTACGAAAACATAGCCTACAACTAAGACCCCTTTACAACATAAGAAAACATAAAACAGTATCGGCTTCAACTTTACAAGGTTGAAGCCGATACTGCTTTATTATATACTACCTCTAAAATTCTCCTGAATTGAAGATTATATATTAAGTTCCCCCTCTTGAAATCTTGAACATATACAAATCTCTTGGTAAGAGAGACTTAGAGAGTGCAAAGTTACTAAATTATTCTAAAAAATCATTATATAGATGGCTGTCTTTAAGATAATTTAGCCAATTTGTGCATTTTTTTGATTTTCAGTAGTCAATTTTTAAATTGGCAAATCTCAATTATCCGCTACTATAATAAATTATTATCAGTCTGCATATCAACATATTGCTATTATCACAATCTCTTACCAAGAGATTGTGATAATCCCCTCAGTTTAACTAATCAACAAAGTAATATGAAACATATATTTCCAGTTATCGGTTTTTTCGTCCTATTGCCGTTATTCTCTTGTTCTGACACGACTCCCGGTCCAGATGGAGATGAAATAAATGATAGTGATTATGAAGAGGCTCCTATTCTGACGTCTTCAGGCGAAGTATGCCCTCTGCCCGCTGCGAATTTATGCACCTCAATTCCTGAATATATCAGTAAGGAGATTAATTCTCGATTCACGTCTTTGTCCAATTCGATAAATGCAACAACACGTATAGTTTTCGCATCCACTAAAGAATTGTCTACTGCAGACCAGCAACTGCTCGATGCCTATAATCAGGGTTCTACTCTCGTCTTTGTTGATACCGACAGACATCAGTTGCTTGAATGGTTTGACAGTCATAATCTTTCCTATGGCGGTGAACGTGATGCTTCTGATGATATCCATGTCATTTACGCTCTCAATAATCGCGATCGTCATTATTTCTTTGATGACTTTGTGGATAAGAATAACAAAGAAGAACTGACCAATTTTCCTATCCGGTTTGACAGCGTTGTGAGGTGGATGAATACCTATGCAAAAGATGAAATGAATGAGTTGAAACATCTTCAGCAGTCAAGAGCAGGAGATGTTTACGATATATCCCGGACTTTTAAAAACCAAGTCTTTACGCACAATTATTCAGTATTACTAAAGGACAAAGAATTAGCTCACGTTGTAGGATCTGATCGTGACTATTTAACCAAATCCTCGTCTATTGAAGTTACTTTCACGGTATACCCCTTATTTTCAAAGGAGAAAAACGGTTCAAAGGGAGACTATTATATAGTAGAGGGGTATGTCAACTGTCAGAATGCAGGAATGTATGCCGGAAAATGGACCAGCATGCATGGCGGTGTGCATGCTCGTTTGTGTGGCTTCTATATGTCTGAATTGAAAGTCAACGCCGGACTTTTAAACGCAAAATTTCCGGTAGGTGGTACTCCCGTTCCTCAGACCACTCCATCTTCTACATCTTATTCTTCCGGCTTCTCATGGTCAATCGGTGGAAATATCAACGGGAAATATGAGGGCGGTAAACCCGGGATTGAAGCAGGTATATCCGGTTCATGTTCCTGGAATAATTCAGAGACCAGAACGTTGCCGGACGTCTCTATCCGAAGGAACACTGATGGCGGGAAGATTGAATGGATATATACATTCAATAATCTACCACACACGTCCTCCGGCTCGAAGTATCTCTCCATTCCGGACTTAGCCATTTCTGATTTTGAGACATATCATACGTGGATATGGTGGGTTCCCGATACAGACAAATATAAAGACCTGTCGAAGGACTTATATGCTTACTTTAGCCTGACCCCGACCTATAAATCCTATAAATGGTATAGTACGGCAGCCGATTTCGGAACTCATGAGTGGAGTGACGGAATAGAAGAAATGGACAAGATGTTCTTACTGAAACTCAAACATCCGGTAAGACAATAATTAATAATTAGGTCATTGACTTGAAAGATATTTCGTGATAAGATTGATAATTGTTGAATGGTGATATGAATCAATTTTACCGCCATATACTGTTAGTTTTGTCTGTAATGAGTATTTCATTTCAGTCAAAAGCAGTGTTGCCGGAAGATAACATTGACCATACACTTGTATCTCTTGCTGAAGACATGAAAGTTCTGGAGCAAAATCTCCGGACTGATATAAAGAGGTTTGAGACCCGGCAGATGGAGTTTAGAGACAACATAGAGGCACTTTCTGCAAAATGCGATGAGGCGGGGATTGTGCTGTACTCGCAAGATGAACGCTCTGTATATGGAGAACTCCAGGCTGCTCAAACTGTGAGCGATATAATAAAGATTATTGATTCTCAACAAAAGACCCTGACTCAACTTGAGAACGATTTATCTATCATAACTTCAAGATACAAAGAGTTATCTCTTTTTCTTGAAGAGTTAAAGAAAAGAGAACTGACAAAAGGAGGCAATGAAGCCCTGAAAACTTCTCAACTCATTGCCGACTCACTGCATCAAAGCATGCTACATTGTAGAGATACTCTTAGTCAGGACAGGCAACTGTATGAGAATTTGACAGATAGAGCCAATCAATTAGGAGAGTATGCCGAGGTTGTATCAGACAGAATACAAAATTCAATATTCAGAATTGGTAATGAATCTTTCCTTGAGATTATCAGACACTTCTCAACTCGTTGGCAAGAATTTGTTTATGATTTGCAATGGCGGTTTTTAGCGGGTCAAAGTGCTACTGACCACTGGACTTCTACCGAGGATAGAATGTATGATATGCTTGATATCAATACCTACGTCTCCCTTTTCCTCGCAATATGTTTTTTCTTCCTGACCGGGATAAAACGCTTATGTCCGCTCCCGGTGTCGGGGAACAGTTTTTTTTGGTCAGTAAGCCTGTGGTTGGCTTTGAGCATCATAGGTATAGTGGTCATCAGACTCATTATGGGATTCAGTCCCTCAGTTCGGATGATATTGATGCTTGAAAGTGAATTGTATTTATTGGCTTTCCTGATTTTGATTTCCATACTTGTAAGGTGCAAAAGAGAACGAATAGGAAGCACAGTGTTTACATATCTTCCCATGTTTTTGCTCACGTTAGTTCTTATCGAGTATAGAGAAGACTATGTCCCACTTTCGACAATTTCCTTCACCGCTCCATTTCTTTACATTATAGCTCTAATATTGCAACTTTTCATAATGAGAATCACTTATAAGAGAATTGGAAAGTTTGATAAGGTTATGACATGGGCAAACCTAAGTGCTATTAGTATTTGCAGTGTTATGGTCTTCATTGGTTACAATATTCTTGCCATGATGGTTTTCCTCTTATGGAGTGTGATAGTTGCAGGTCTTCTGTTAGCTGCATTGTTAAAAACCTGGATTTTAAAAAAGAAGATTTCTTATGAAAGTATAGCGGGCATAACTCTGAGGCTATTCATTTCTCCTCTGATTTTTCCGATTCTTATTTTAGTTGCGTTTATATGGGTATGTCATGTATATGATCTGACTAACGCATTTCGAGACCTTATAGTCACCCCATTCCTGAACATGCCGGATAAAGTCGGCGTCCTTTCAATTGGAAAAATATTATACATATTTGGTCTGGGTGTAACCGTCAACTATGTTATTGCTTTAGTAAACATGCTTTTACGGCATAATCCGAACAACAGACAGGGTAAAGTGGCAGTATGGATTTCTGTTGGTAATATTATTGTCTGGCTACTGTATATAGTAAGTGTAATGGTAATACTTGATATAAATAAGGCAGGAATCATTGCAGCAATAGGAGGTGCGAGTGTCGGAATAGGTTTTGCCTTGAAAGACACCTTTGAGAATATGTTCAGCGGGATTTCTCTTATGACCGGAAGACTACGTCCCGGAGATATTATGCAGTATGATGGAGAACGAGGCAAGGTGCTTGAAATAGGTGTTATATCTACTTCGATGGAAACAGAGGATGGCCCAATCATGACAATGCCAAACAGGCAACTATTTGAAAAAAATTTCAAAAACATGACACGTAACCATTGTGTCGAACTGCGTCATATCACTTTTGATATCTCTGCGAATAACGATCCGAAGTCAGTTAGAAAGCTAATACTCGAATGCATCGGAGAAATAGATGGTGTTGACAATACGCGAAAACATGTGGTGATAATTCGCAATTTTGGAAGCGGAATTATGCGAGTAGAACTAAAAGTATGGATTGATTCGGAAAAATATCTTGCCACTGAGCCGGCAGTCAGAGAAGCGGTTTTCGAGACGTTCAGGGCCAATGGTGTTGAAAATGCTACTTTTCTTCAAAAAATCGATACGGATACTTCTTCTTCAATAATGAATAATAATAACATTTTTTTATAATTAATTAATAATTAACCAAATCAATTAACTTAAAACAATTAAAAGCAATGAAAAAAGAACTTTTGAACAAGGTGCTGCTTTCACTCTTTGTGATAATGGCGGCTTTCTCCATCACATCTTGCAGTGAGGAAGAGACTCAAAACGGATGGTATGTGACTGTAGACACCGACCAATCCAGTAGCAACTTCAATGGCAACCTTTATCTCCAGACTGCAGTAAACAGTGAGTTGCAAATCTTAAACAAGGATTTCAGACTTAACATGATGTCTGAGAGTGATGCAAAAAAGCGCTTCAACTCAATTTGTACAGAGGTGGAGAATAAAGTTAACTCTTTAGAACTTCCCACACTTGACGATTCATATTGCACATTGGTGCTGACTCATGCAATTTCAGATCCCAATGGCAAGTATCCGGTCATTGCGTCAAAGAAGATTAACTTCAAATCAAAATCGGAGTAATGGTCTTAATCGGATAAGAGAAGAGGGCGGTCAAAGATGACTGCCCTCTTTTTATTTATTCATCGCTTTGCGATGTTACAGTTAAACATGCCGAAGGC
>CAYVZJ010000063.1:4813-11624 GCA_964456155.1 uncultured Sangeribacter sp. | reverse complement strand
ACTGCTCTTTAGAGAATGAAAATCTCTCGTCCTAACCGATAGACGAATGGGCCATGAGTGTAAAAATACACGCGTTGCGCAGAATTGCGACTGCAAATTTAGGCAAAAAATATATTACGAGCAAAAAAAATCGGATTTTTTTGGTAATTTTGCATAAAAATAGCGAAAGAAATCGATAATGAGTGAAGTAGAGATAGAAAAAAAGGGCAAAAAAGGGATAGTCGGCGTCGTGTTGGGCTATCTTTTGCCGGTGGTCTTTACGGTGCTTTTGGTGTATGTGATGTTCCGGATGGTGAATTTCCGGGAGATGTTGCGTATTATCCGTGAGGGCTGCGATCTGTTCTGGATTTTCTTGGCGATGTTTCTTTCGATATTTTCTCACGTGATACGTGCGGCTCGCTGGCGTCTTCAGTTGGACTCGCTCTCCATCCGTCCGCCGTTTATGGCGCTGTGTTGCTCTATATTCGGCTGCTATGCGCTCAATCTTGTCTTTCCGCGACTTGGTGAGGTGTGGCGGTGCACGTATATCTCCCGCCGGGAGAAGGCGCCTTTTACCAAGGTGTTCGGTTCGATAGTGGCCGACCGTCTTGCCGACACGATCACTGTAGGATTGCTTTTGCTGCTTACTTTTTTTGTGGCTCATGATGCCATCGCTGCCTTTTTGGTGAAATATCCGATAGGGCGGGACATGATGGCGTTAGTGAGCAATCCGCTGGTGTGGGTGTCGTGCGTAGGCGCAGTGATAATCGCGGGGGGACTGCTGTCGATATTCCGCCGGACGAGGTTTGTGAGCCGGCTTCGTGAGTGGGGCGTACAGTTGTGGCAGGGGTTTGCCGCTGTTGCCAAGATGCGCGGTCGCGGTCTCTTTCTGCTCTACACGGTATTGCTGTGGGGATGCTACTACATACAATTATATGTAGCCTTCTTTGCCTTTCCCTTCACGGCCGACTTATGCAGGGAGTCATCGTTGGCATGGGGTCTTCAGCCCTGTCTGGTGGCGTTTGTGCTCTCCTCGATAGGCATGGCGATACCGTCGAACGGCGGTCTGGGACCGTGGAACCTTGCTGTGATGTTCGGCTTGTCGGTGTATGGCATTTCTGACGCTCAGGGGGCGGCCTTCTCGATTATACAATGGTCGGGGGAGACGGTGATGCTGATATTATTGGGGATATTTACTATGGGATATATTATACGTAGTAAGTCAGAGTGATGAGTTATGAGGTTTGGGCTCGCTGAAGCTTGCCCCTTATACAAAAATTTGAGGGCATTAAATTCAAAAATTTGAGGGCATTAAATTTATAGGAATTAGATAAAGATGATAATACGACCTAAGGAATCAGATTACGAGCATCCGGAGGATGATTTTGACGACTTTGAGGATGTTCGTCCGGAGCCGGTGAAGGAGAAGGCTCCTAAGGAGCCGGAGTTGTCGCCGGAGGACCCGGCCTATTGGGACAAGGAGGAGGGTGAGTTTGAGCATCTTCGTCCTGTCCGTTCACGTCGCCTGTGGATATGGGTGGCGGTGGCCGGCGTATGTTTCGGCTTGCTTTACGCCTTATATATACGTCTCTTCACGTCATACAGTGACGGCACTATACAGTATGGCTATGTGGAGAGCATCGAGCATCGCGGCGAGATTTTCAAGACCTTTGAGGGAGTGTTGCTTCCTTACAGGTCGATTACCGACACGATACAGCCATACGAAGGTGACATAGTCTTCAGTGTGAAGGATGACCATGAGGCGGCGGAATTGCGTCGGCTGATGCTTGCCAACCGCCCGGCACGCGTAGAATTTACCCGCTATCGCACGGCGCTACCCTGGCGCGGCGAGTCAAAGATAGTGATCACTCATGTAGACTCGGCTGATCCCACGAAGATTTATCCACCCGGCACGGGGAGTCCGAAATTGCCGTTGGACGGGCAGAAATAAAAAAAGGGGGGAAGAAATTATATATTTCACCTACATATATCGAAAAGGAATATATATCGAAAAGGAGAATATATGAATAAGGAGATAGATATAACGGATATATCGCGCCTTGACGAGGCTGCCCGCGAATTTGCGGCGGCGATCGGTGACAGCCGGGTAGTGGCTTTTGACGCACCGATGGGCTCGGGGAAGACCACCTTTATCAGTGCGTTATGTCGGGCTATGGGTGTAGAGACGGATGACATATCCTCGCCCACCTTTGCCATAATCAATGAGTATATCTCCGACCGTACGGGCGAGCGGATATATCATTTTGACTGCTACCGCCTGGAGAGTATGGCCGAGGCGATGGATATGGGCATGGAGGATTACCTCTATTCCGGCGCTTTATGCCTTATCGAATGGCCGGAGGTGATAGAGGAGATTTTGCCGGCGGACGCGGTGCGCGCTGAGATTGTGCTTACTGAGGAGGGGAAGAGGGAGGTCAGAGTGAGGAGTGATTTTACGGCTAAAGCCGTAACCCGGTAAGAAATATGAGGGATTAGGTTAGGGATTGGAGGGGGCTGCGGGTAGGGCTCCGAGGGTTGTGGTCTGCGTGCCGGGGATTATGAAGGGATTGCCGAGCATATCCCGGGAGTATAGGGGGAGGATGAAGGCGGCATTGCCGGCGCCTACGGCGGGAGAGTCGGCGGCGGGTCGGTAGTCGAAGATATACTCCTCACGGACAGTGAGGAAGAGCGGGTCGGAGTCCCATAGACAATTTATAAAATGGTCGTCGTCAGATCCTTCACTCTTCAGCAATACATTTCTCAGATATACATTACTGCCGTTGAGGTCTCCCGGATAGATATCCGGGCCGAGTCCGTATATGATGCTGTTCTCGAAATTAGCGGTCATGAGCGGCATATCGGAGGCCGGTTCTCCCTCTTTGGCCGGCACGGCATTGAGGAGGGTGAGTAGCGGCTCGGTGACTGCGCTGTAGAGATAATAGTTGGAGATGGTGCACTGAACGAACTGATGCTGCCCGCCGTCGAGGAGCACGACAGCGTCGGCGGCTTCGGAGAAGACACATCCGTAGGCATTGATGCGGGCATTCTTGGCGCTGAGCACGTTAGCCTGCGAATTATGCAGCCATGAATTGACGAGGGTGAGTTTTACGCGGTCGTCAGTGGCGCAGGAGTCGGCGACGAGACCATGCACAGTGCTGCGCATATTGACGTATTCGAGTCGGTTGCCGAAACTTTCGGGTGATAGTCGGATGCCTTGCCATTGCCCGGCGAGGATATCGTAGCCCACGTCCGGGAGGACATTATCGAGACGGTCGCCGCGCATATCGATCATCTTGTCGGGTCGTCCTACGGCCTTTAATTTACCTTCGACGGTGAGCGAGGCCTTGTCGTGGAAGAGGAGCTGGGCGCCGGGGAGCACGTTGAGCGTAGCGCCCGGAGCCACTTTGAGAGAGTCGAAGATGACGTAAGGCTGCTCGTCGGTGAGGGTAAGGTCTTCGGTGACGGTGAGTCCGCGCAGGCGGATTACGTTTTGTCCCCACGCCTCGACCACGACAGGACGGTCTTTGCCATTGACGGTGAAGATGAGTTTATCCTCTACGAGCCGGGGCTTTTTGGCGTCATTTTCCGGCAGGAAGCATTCGATGAAGACGTAGATGCTGTCTCCGCCGCGTATCTCCACATTCTCAAAGGAGGTGCCGCTGACGCCGTCGACGTTTACCGAGAAGGGAGAATTCTGATCGGCGAAGCGAATGCGGGAGATATTGATACCCTTTTTGTTGGGGTTGAACACCTGAAGGCGTGCCGTAGGCGTGCCGAGGTCGGTGAATACGGTGTCAAAACTTACCGTATCACGCGAAAACCGTATTGTGGCGGCGGGGTCGGAGGTGATATCGTCGCTTATACAAGAGGTGGTGAGAGACTGAGCGATAAAGATGACGAGAGCGCCCAATATAATCCACAGAATACTTCTCATCGGAAAAAAATCATTAAATTTGCATATATCTCCGGATTATGGAGAATTGTAGGGACATGGCGTGCCATGTCCGCCGGAATTATAATATATACAACGTACCAAAAAGTGATAATATTGCCATGAGATATGCAATAGTGGCGGGGGAGTCGTCGGGTGATCTTCACGCATCGCGTCTTATCGAGCAACTGAAGGCTCAGGATGCTTCGGCGGAGTTTGCGATTATCGGAGGTGACAGGATGATGGCGGCGGCGGGTGTGCAGCCGACGCTTCACTGCTCGGAGATGAATGTGATGGGCTTTGCGGCGGTGGTGAAATCGTTGCCTCGGATCATGGGTCAGCTTGGTGTGGCCCGTCGGATGATAGCCGACTTTCGTCCGGACCGTCTGATATTGGTAGACTATCCCTCGTTTAATCTTCGCCTGGCGAAGTATGCTCACAAGATGGGGATACGGGTGGACTATTATATCTCTCCGAAATTATGGGCATGGAAGGAATGGCGCGTCAAGACGCTGAAGCGGTGTGTGACGCGCTGCTGCTGCATACTGCCTTTTGAGCCGGATTTTTACAAGCGTCACGGGTATGACGGAGCACGGTATGTAGGCAATCCGTCTGTGGATGAGATAAATGCCTTTTTGGGTCATATCTCACCGTTGAAGCACTTTATGGAGCGCAACGGTATAAAGGATGAGCGTCCTATGATAGCGCTCCTGCCCGGTTCGCGTCATTCTGAGATAGCTGCCAATCTTCCGGTGATGATAGCGGCGGCGAAGCGTTATCCGGAATTTCATTATATCGTAGCGGCAGCGCCGAATATAGCGGAGAAATTTTATCGTGAGACTGCTCAGGACCCGGGACTTTCGCTGGTGTTTGACGACACGTTGACGTTGGTGAAATATGCTCGGGCGGCGATAGTGGTGTCGGGGACGGCCACGCTTGAGACGGCGCTGTTGGCTACGCCTCAGGTGGTGTGTTATCGTGCTAACGGGAGTAAATGGACTTATGAGTTGATGTCGAGGGTGCTGAAGGTGAGGTATGTGTCTCTGCCAAATCTGATTACGGGGAGCCGGGTAGTGCCGGAGATGCTGCTGCACCGCTGCACTGTGGAGGGTGTGGCTCGTGAACTTCTGCCGCTGCTGCAGAGTTCGCCGCAGCGCGACTGGCAGTTGCGCGGGTATAAGATGATGCGAGCGAAACTTGGCACGGAGTTGGCGCCGGAGATTGCTGCTGAGATAATAATAGAGTGAGATTGAATTTTTCGGGCTAAAGCCCTCACACAGGACAAATCGGGAGGACTAATCTGCTTTTTTATGAGAGAACGGAATATTTCGGTGATTATGAGGATGAGAGTGATGGTGGCTGTTGCGCTGATAGTGTCGGCAGCAGGTGCAGTCCGCGGGGCGGCGCGCCCGGAGATTAGGGACTCGGTGCTGGTGATACCGGCGGGGATACGTCAATTGCCGGCTTATGCCTTTGCCTGGAATGACACGATACGGGAGGTGCGTGTGGAGGAGGGTTCGCGGCTTGTGGTGATAGGGGATTATGCCTTTACGGGTTGTCGGTCTTTGCGGAGGATTGAGGGACTTCCGGAGACGTTGGCCTCGATAGGAGAGGGGGCGTTTCGGGAGTGTGAGTCTTTGGAGTGGTTTGTGTTTCCACGTGGAGTTAAGGAGGTGTCCCGGGAGTGTTTTATACGTTGCGGGTCGTTGCGGGAGGTTGTGCTTCACGGGAGTATATATGCTGTGAAGGCTTTTGCTTTTACGGAGTGTGGGGCTTTGGAGGAGATAGACTTGCCGGCTTCGGTGACGGCTATTGGTCTGAATGCGTTTGCTTTATGTGGGAGTCTGAAGGAGGTTGTGGTGCCGGAGGGTGTTACGGAGTTGGAGTCTTATGCATTTGCCGGGTGCGGGGGTTTGCGTCGGGTGGTATTGCCGGGTAATCCTTCGCGGTTGGGTGAGTTGATATTGGAGGACTGCGGGGCGTTGGAGGAGATTGTGGAGATGTCGCCGGCGGCTCCGTCGTTTGAGTGTGGGAGTTGGCTGTGTGATCCGGTGGGTGATGCCGGGTTTTATAAGCGTGTGCGTCTGGTGATACCTGACACTGAGTCGGCGCAGCGAAGCTACCGCCGGGCGCACTGCTGGCGCCTCTTCTTCTGATGGGGTTGGAACTTTTAATTAATCAATTTCCGGAAGGCAGCATCGCTGCGCTTGCTGACACTGAACAGGACTGAATAACACGGAATTTATACGGGGCTTTGCTATATATCAATTCTATTTGTTATCCTTTATATCACATATCATTCGGTATATACCTCGCATAAACGGTGTATGTTCACCTTTGAGTTTGCCGATACTGAAGTCTTCCGCCCCAAAATTTATAAGATATCCCAATTCATATTTGGAGAGATGAAGATAGGTATATAATTGTCGAAACTGATCTTCATACATGTGAGTAATTGCTTTTGTCTCAATTATTACACAATCATTGATGACTAAATCTGCCTTATAAGCATCAGTGATGATTTCTCCTTTATATTTTACCTCTATCTTGCCTTCAATCTCAACTTTGTAACCGAGTGCTGTAAGTTCGCAGGCAAGCGCGTGTTTGTAATAATGTTCTCTTAAGCCTTTACCCGAATTTTTTCGCACTTCAAAAGCTGAACCAATAATATCACGCCCTATATGGATATATTTTTCATTTAGTGCCATATTCTCTATTTTTTAGCCAAATTACAAAATAAATTTAAAATGATACGACTTAAACTCTTTTTTTGAGGGGTAGGATAAGAAAATTTGTTCTGTGGATGCGGGCTTAGACACGCATATTCCGGAAATTTAGTTATCTCCTGTTCCTGAATTTATGACATCGGTAATAGACGCGGCGGGGTTGGAACTTTTAATT
>CAYVZJ010000063.1:0-4713 GCA_964456155.1 uncultured Sangeribacter sp. | reverse complement strand
TTGCTCTGGAGGAGGGGTTGCGGAAATTAGCATCGCTGCGCTTGCTGACACGGAATGGGACTTAACAACACGGTTTTTTTCTTTGATAATCAATATCGTCATGATATAGGATGCTCTCTCTTTGTGATATATGTGGCTCTCTCTTTGTGATATATTTTGCCGCCATGAGGGATAATCTAAAATATTCCGTGTTATTCTGTTATAATCCGTGAATGCGGGCTTTGACACGCATATTCCGGAAATTGAATTATCTCTTGTTCCTGAATTTATGACATCGGTAATAGACGCGGCGGGGTTGGAACTTTTAATTAATCAATTTCCGGAAGGCAGCATCGCTGCGCTTGCTGACACGGAATGGGACTTAACAACACGGAATTTTTTTCTTTCTTTCGGATTGGCTATTTTTGCTCTGGAGGAGGGGTTGCGGAAATTAGCATCGCTGCGCTTGCTGACACGGAATGGGACTGAACAACACGGTTTTTTTAACGGATTGACACGTTTTTTTAGCATAGGCTTTTGAGAGGGGTAGATGGAGGGTGATGGAGGGGTGGGGGTGGGAGTGTTAAAATATTATTAAAATGGGGGTGACTTGTTGGGAGTTATGTAAAAAAGTATTACCTTTGCGGAAAGGAAGGAAAGATGGGGAAAGGCTTGGCGTCCTCACGACAATGATTGAGCAAACGAGCCCCGCACTCCTATATAGCTAATAAACTAATTATTAATTAACTAACATAACAAATTTTATTACATTATGAAACTAATTTTACGGACATTACTATCAATAGTATGTGTCACGGCCTTGTCCGCATCTGTATATGCGGACACATGGACGTATACTCCGAAGTCCGGAGATGCACTATTAACGGCAAATAAAAACGGAACCAGCACAATCAATTTGGGTGTATTAAGTAGCGATAACCAAACAATTGAGTGGCAAACCACTATCTCTACATCATCTAATCAATACAACAGTACTTACAAGACTGCTCAATTTGGTGGAAGCAGTAATAGTCCTAAAGTTGTATTATCTACTTCTTTCTTTAATAATAAGAAAATTGAGTCTATAAATATAGAGACACAAGGATCTAGTAATAAATCCAGTTACTTTGTGCAGCCGGAAATTAAATTAGATGGCACGTCTGTATATTTAGGTGAAAAAATAAATGCAAGTGGGACCACTGCAGCTAGCAAGAAGTATGATGGAATAAATAAGTACGGCGATTTGACCATCACATATGATGCATCCTCCGGCAAAGGCGGTATGGGTATTGGCAATATAACTATAACCTATAGTGATTTGAATGAAGGTCCCGCGGCTCCTAAATATGAGGATTTTAACGAATCTTACAGTTTAGTTCTTGGTAAGACAATACCTCTTCCGGCTATTACTCCGAGCAAACTAACCTATACGTTCTCAACAGAGAATAACAATATAATTAAAATTGATGAGGCTACCAAGACTATTGAAGGTGTTGGCCTCGGTACTGCTACAGTCAAGTTCACAACTGAAGCTTTTGGTGATGAATATCTTGCAGGCGAAGGTTCTTTTACTGTAGAAGTAGTGAAGAAGCCCGCAAAACTCACATTTGCTGACCAAATCGTATTTGGCAAACTTGGCGTCGGTGTAGTATGGCAGACAGTAACAGTTATTACTCCCGAAGACGCTGACCAAATAGGCAAAATCACTTATTCATCTTCTGTCCCGGCAATCGTAAGCGTTAACGAAGAGACCGGTCAGATTCTGGCTGACAATAACGAATATAATCTCCCAGGTGATGTACATGCAGCAGGTGAAGTCTATATTACTGCTACGATGGAAGAATCAGCTGAATATGCAAGCGCACAGGCAAAGTATAAAATAACTATCCTTGACCCCAATGCTGCAGCTATCGCTGAGGGCACAGACGTATTTGACTTTACAGTAGAAAATGCTTATGGCATTCCTACTCACAGCACTACGGTTGACTCTGACAAGTATGAACAAGGTTCTAAGGATACTATTGAAATTGATGCGAACAAGGAAGATGAAATTGACTACGTTTCCATTTCATTTGTCACTTCTGATGGCTCACACGGATATAGATTATGGAAATCCGGAGATAAAGTAGATTTACGTATTTATGAAGGCACCACAATGACTATCTCTGTGCCCGATTCATACAAAATTTCACAAATTGGACTTACAGGTACTACTATTGGCGGCACTTTTGACCCTGTTAGTGAGGGAGAACATCAAGATGTGGAAGAATGGCCTGACATGAAGGGGCATTGGCACAGCGGTGATGTTGCAACCAATTCAGTAACATTTACCCCTACCACCACCAATAAAATTAATGGAATATATGTACTTTATGAGGGCAATGACACAAGTAAAAAGTCTGCAGACCTCGCGTTCACCAAAACAGTGTACGGAATCTATAAAGAAGAGCCTGCAACTGTGAATGCAGTTCAAAATCCAAACGGTTTGGAGGTAAAATACACTATCCAGAACCTGAATGAGGAGGACTATACTATAGTTCCTTCTGAGGATGGTAAGACACTTAAGGTAACTGTCAATAAACCCGGTACATACACCCTTGAGGCTAACTCAGAATCAACAGACACCTACCGTAGCGGTTACGCTATCATGCGTCTCAACGTATATTATCATCTTCCTGTATATCTTGATGGTAAGGAGTGTGTACAGGTTAGGGATGGTAAAGAGTTTATTGATATCTCCGCACCCTCTATTGAAGATGCACAGGATTTATATAGCTGCTTTATCACATTTGATGTGCCTGCCAACACCAACCTTTATTATAAGCTTAATTGGAATAGTGGTATGATGGGCTTGAGTGAAGATGACATAGATATGGAGGACGGTTTTGAACTCTATGAAGATGGAATAGAGGTTTGGTCTTTAATCGGTCTAATGGACCCCACTGCAAACCTTGAATTCTATCTCGGTTCTTACGGCTACAAATCTCCGCATCGCACTATCGCACTCAGCTATAAGATGTTTAACCTACCTGAGGGTAAATTAAAATATAGCGGTCACGACACCACTGATGGTGATACCCACAAGTTCTCAATGCGTGAACTAATAGGTGAAGACTTCATTAATATGCGCGGTGACGAAGATGAGCTGCCCATCCATGCTACTATCGAACCTCAGTTTATCCCACTCCGTGAAGAAGACCTTGCTGACTATGACAAAAATAATGATGCCGTCAAAGCCCTGATATATGAGGATGCAACTGCAACGTTATCTGATAAAGGTTCATACGAAGATCTAATTATTTACACCAAGCATGCTGGTCTTTACAAATTGACCATGACGAGCGAATTTGGTGACGAGCAGAGCGTGCTTATAGAGGTAGAACCTAACTTTACTGAGCCTACTGCTGACTCCGCCGGACTTTATCTGCATGGTGTACATCTTGAGAAAATAGGTGAAGATACCTACAATCTTGACCATGCAGACAATGCAAGTGCTCACGTGGATTACATCTACACTGGCCACCCGACTTACGGCAACGATGGTCAGAACGGTATCTGGTACAAGGTTGATTTCCCGGCATACGCACAGATGGCAAAGGGCAACAAGCCTCAGTTTGCTTCTGCTCCCGATGCGGACAGCGCTGACTGGACACCTGTTGACAAGAATGGCTTCGACCTTATCGATGAGAACGGCAACAAGGCTGAGGCTCTCCACCTGAAGCTTGCAACCAATGGCGTTTCAAAAGTACAGTCATTTGCTCTCAACGATTTCACTACCGGCGTTGAGGTGATTGCTGCTGAGGCCGGTGAGGCTCTCTATATCGACCTTAACGGTGTGCGTGTGGACAATCCTTCTGAGGGTGTTTATATCCGCATTGCTAATGGCAAGGCTGAGAAGGTTGTGATTGTTAAGTAAAGGCTTTAGGCTTTAGATATAAAGAGAGGCGCGCCCCTGCGGGACGCGCCTCTCTTATGTTGGCGGGGGGATGCTTGTCCGGGCACTACGTACCCGGTTATTCAAATTATGCCCCGCCGGGGCATCGCGACGGCGGGGCATCGCGACGGCGGGGTGGCGTGAAAATGATATTATTTTGGGAGATTTTGGAAATTTTTGATAAAAATTTTTGAATTTTTGTGAAATATTGTAAAATATTTATTATATTTGCAGTGCAAAATCAAAAAAACGAAGCATACCAAGGTTATTTATGCTAAGCAGCGGTTATGCTGCACCAAAAGATTTAGATGTCAGGTTGCTTTGTCCTGTAGCGACTACACCGTGAAGCCAATCTAAAAAACTTTGCGAGGAAAAGCGGATTAAAACTGTGCGAACAGAACATCCGCAGTCTGCGAGCGCCGGTGCAAACGCCGGTCAATAGCAGACAGAATGTTTGGTTGAATATTGGTACACGTTTCTGCCTTCGGGCAGGATTGAAGGCTATAAAGCCTAAAAAAAGTCAATACCACGCGATGTTGTATTGACTTTTTTATTTTGACGTCCGGGCAAAAGCATACGGGTATACCCTGAAACTTTTGGTAATTTTGGCAATTCTTTCCGGGTATACCCGGAAACTTTTGGTAATTTTGGCAATTCTTTCCGGGTATACCCGGAAACTTTTGGTGGTGCGAGGGAGGAGGCGTAAAACGAGAAAGAGGTCGATCCTCACGGATTGGCCTCTTTCTGTGGGCGATTACGGATTCGAACCGCAGACCCTCTGCTTGTAAGGCAGACGCTCT
>CAYVZJ010000062.1:0-12233 GCA_964456155.1 uncultured Sangeribacter sp. | reverse complement strand
CGTGCGCTCGCGGAGGATAATTGAGCTGCGCTACGCTTGCTATTGCGGAGACGGAGCTATACAACTCTCAACTAAACTACATAAGAACACAAAAATTGAGTAGAAAAAGGATAAAATATTTGGATGAACGGAAAAATATTCTTAACTTTGCAGTCAGAAAGCCCAGGTGGCGGAATGGTAGACGCGCTCGTTTCAGGTGCGAGTGTTGAGAGACGTGCAGGTTCGAGTCCTGTTCTGGGCACTATTTTGGATGGCAAGCGATTAATTATCAATCGCTTGCTTTTTTGTTTGTATTTAATACTTGTTGGAATTCTTTTGGATGGGTAAATGGTTGAGGTAGAGATTGGTTCATAAAATAAAAAAGGCATACCGAGTTGTCACCAATATTCTTGTCGGTATGCCTTGAAACATAGTGGGGTGATCCTCATTGTTTCCGGTTTTGGTCCCGGTTCTTTGTCCGGGGGTGTATAGAGCTGCGGATACGGTCATGCCGCGGCTGTCAGGGTCGATACACGCTTCCAATGAGGGGCTCGTCGTAGTCGAGGGAGACAGGCGCAGGCAGGAATGCCTGCTATCCATAGGCTGACGCGCTTTGCCTGGATGAGAGGATGGATAGGGAGCGGGCGCGTTTGGGCCTCTGACCAGCCGAGTCGAATCCTCTCATGTATCATTGGATGGCGCTTGTACCCCATGCGCCGACGGGTTGTTGCAGATTTATAAGACTAATTCTGACTCAGGGATCGTCTTGGTCACGTCTTGGTGAAGGGCGTGGGCGATTCGAGGACAGCACATGCATGGGCGTGAGTGAGCCTCGGGATGCACATGAGGGACTTGGGCAATGAGTGGCCCCCTAACCCCCTGAAGGGGAATTTCAGAGACAGTTGGTCATTGGCCATCAAGGGCGTCGGAGGAGGACGGTATCGACTGTGAGCTGTAAAGCTGGCGGCTGTCTTTGTCGGTTACTTAGGAGGGTTCCCTTGCTCATTGATGCATAATGCATAATTCATAATGCATAATTGGCTTCGCGAGGGTGTGGGCTTCGCATTACGGGCTCTTATTCGCCTGGACTGCCGCATACTTCATGAGCCATAGTCTCAATCATACTCGACTTTCGCGGTTGATTTGTTTTCCGAGTGCAAAGTTAGTGGTGTTTTGGGTTGAATTTCCCTTATCGCGCAAAAAAAGGTTTCGGGGTTTCGAGGTTTCAAGGGTTCGAGGGGCTGGGGGCTGATGTTAATGTCCTTGTTGATATATAGGGAATTGTCTGGAATGCTTAATGGTAGGACGGTTGCGATGAGACTGCTCCGCCATTTGGTCGGCAGTAAGCCATACAGATTCATTGGCAAGACGAACCTCAATCTTCGTCTCACCTCCCTGGGTCTGAAATAGTATTATCTGTCCTGTATCCATATTATGGATTGTTTATAAGCAATCGAACGTTGCTTAACAAATTACTTACTGGTGTATTTTTGATAAGGATGCGTTCCTTTGTCTGGGTAAAGTAATATCAAAATTCCATCTTTGACCATGTGGCTAATATATTTACATTGTACATAGTCAGTTGACAACTGCATATGTTGGGCAATTTCAGATGCAGATCGATAAATGTCCTTGGTAAATGCTCGAATTGCTCGCTTCCGTTCCTCTGGAGACCATCTATGCAAGGAGGCTTCCGTACTTCCGTGCTTAGCTTCCGTGATTCCGTGCTTAGCTTCCGTACTTCCGTGCTTAGCTTCCGTACTTCCGTTTTTGACAGGGTTGAGAAAATGTTGAGGAATGTGATAACGTGTGCCTCTTCCATATCCCTCAGACTCCAATAGACCCTCAGTTTTTAATTCTCTTAGAAGTTGGGTTATATCTGCTCTGTGATTCGGAAGAATGAATTGTAGACTCTCATTGCTAATTTCATTCTCAGTGCAGGCGGTAGCCATGATCATATATTTATCCGGTTCCCACTTCTGACATCCTGACCCAAAAATTTCATAAAGTTTTTTCTTGTGGGCATCTGGCAAAAGAGATTCGAGAAATAGATATAATTCTATTTTATCAGGCTTGCAAACAATATTTAGGTATGGCCGTTTCCAATTATTGTCTTGCCACCCTTGCAGAATCTTTCCCGCACCGCTTCCAGCTTTCTCTGCTTTGCCAAACATTGTAAATATCTTTTGCAATGATGTGTTTCGGCAAACACTTTCACCTCCGCGATAATATTGCCAACGAGAAATTAGTAATGTTCCTGGATTTGACAATACGATACGATGTGGATATTGAGAGATGACAAGAGATGCAATTACTGTTAATCAGCGTGTATACACAGATTAATCAAGGCTTCGCGAATAGCAATGTGAGCTGTCGTTTCATCGATACGTGTGTCTTCATCTATTTTGAAAGGAGTCGGAAGTACTGATGTGAGTTTGGGGAGCACGCGTCGATAGAATTGAAAGAGATTACCCTCCCACGTGCCATCGGGATATATTCGATCAATCCATCGTTCGTTGCCTTCGGGATTCTCTGAAGAATATAACCGATAGTCCGGGAAAAAATGTGGCGCACACTCGGGATCATTAATACTTTGAGAAAACTATCATTCCTCCTTCCGTATTAGCGAATGACGAATATGTCTCCCAAAAGGAACCTGGAAAGCCTCCTTTCGCACTTTTGAATTCAATGTCTACTGTTTCCTGTATAATGACACTTTCTTCAATTAAGGTGATTAAATTATCAAATTCCATAAAATGTTTTTTATATATGGTTTTAATGCTCTTAGTCTTCAGCAGGTTGTTCAGATTGTCTTAATTGCTCACCTCACCGAATTTTCCGCAATGTATTTTCTCTGCAAGATTTCATCCTTCAAAGATCGATTGATAAGTCTCAAATCTTCCATTTGTCAACCAAGAGCATGATTATTCGGCTTTGCTTGCGCCATAGTACATTCTCTCTAATAAATCACAATCATTATTTTGCCTAACCTAATCCTGCCTCCCGGTTTAGAAGTGTTTCACTAATGTCATCAGCAACCCAATCAAGGCTTTGGGTATGAAGTTCGTCATACCTTTTAATCAGCCTATTTTGGATTAAGCCTTGTTTGCTCAATCGGCCGTGAATCTCCTTGCCGGAGATTCCCAGTTTACGTGCGCCGCTCTCAATCGCCATAACAACGAAATTAATCCGGCGGTATATGTCTTGTTGGTATTCATGTCACAAGTATTTTTATCCATTGACGTTTTACTTCAGTTGAATTTGTGCAAAAATTTCAACAGTCCGATTTTACTCTAATTTACCACGAGAATTCGTTGCATACCGAATATCTATACGATTCTCACTTTCATTACCTTGATATATTATTATGTGAGTCTCAATATTCAAGTAAGATAACTCATTATTTTACGTTGGAAGCGGAAGATTTATTAGGAGTACAGTCTATAAGAATAATATTCTCATCATCTTCCATCTTTAACTCTTTGAGAATGCGTTTGATTTTGAACAATTCATCATTTTTAAAATAGAAAATCACTTTAAGGCCTTTCTTCGTCCCATTGGCAGCTTCATAGATTTTAATCTGATTTTGAAGATTCTGCTTTAGTTTACTATTGCTTGCTAGTTTAAACTCAACAAGAGTCTTATCTGAATTACCAAATGATACTTTATAGTCTACAGGACCACGTCCATTATTTACCTCTGCGTTTACGTCAAAGATTGTTGCAAACCAAGTAAATTTGAAGAGTAACTGTAAATCTTTTTCTTTCTTTATGGGTTTGTTGTCCGTGTATAATAATTTATATCCATCTTGATTTTCAATCACATTTTTAAAAAACATAACACGTTGAACAGTTTCTTCATATGAATCTTTCGGTATAGGGGTATTATAGAATCCACTCCCCGATAATTTATCAATCAGAAGCTGAATATTTGAAATATATACTCGTGAGGCCTCTGAGATAATCTTTCGAGAAGAACTCTTTGCTCCATCCTTGTCTTCCTCCTTTAGACGAATATAATAATCCATAAATTCAGGGCATATCCTAACTATCTCGTTGATAGCACGGGTATAATCCTCCTCTTTTGGTTTTCTTCGTGGTATTTGCGATTTGTAGATATCATTAATTCTATCGCGTAATTCTTCATTGGGAATAGATTGCTGGATCTGGAAATAACTGGCTTTCATATCGCTGAAGTTAATCCAGTTCTCATCCTTAGTCAATATGTCTATTGGTGTAAGAATAATATAGTCTCCGTTAAAATAAGGCAATTCAAATGTTTCTGGCATCCATGATTCCAATTCATAATTAAAATATACCTTATTGACATTTATTATTTTTCTTTGTTCCGCCGCAAGATTTTTTTTTGCAAACTCTTGAGTGTACTGCAACAAATATTGTTTAATGAGATTGCAGGTAAAGTCACTGATGTTATCTCTGCCAACGCCAGATTTGAAGAGACCTAATTTTTCAAGGTGTGAAGTGTTTGTAATAGTTTCATTATTAAGGTCTTTATAAACATAAACAATAGCCTCGCTCATTGAATTACCGAACTTACTTCCCAACCCAGCTCCACTATTTCCTTTCTCGCTGTAACCTAACCAAACTTGTTTAACTTCAGGAAAGCGATACCAACGTTTAATTTTTTCATCAGAAATATGACCATCTATCATTTTGTCACGAAGGAACGTAAGATACCTAATAATACCGTTATGCAACTCTTGGTATTCAGGTTTTTCACTGGCATAAAGCAAAAATGGATCTACGAACAACGGCAGATCATTGAGCAATGAGATATTTAGTGCCCCGTACTCCTCAAGCAGAGACTCATCAATTCCAAATATTTCAGAAAAATATACCATTTGTATTTAATTATGATTTGTCGATACGGATAACGATTACATTAATTTAATAAGATTACCAAAGTAATATTTTCAAATATGATATAAAGCTTTATTTACGGTTCTGCTGCGATTGAAATTGTATCACTGTCGTCTAAAGGGTAGGGCTTTATTGATCCTTCCTCAAATAAATCATCAATATCGTATCCTCCGCATACTATAAATTCGCGGAGCAATTTGTCGGCTTTCGCTGTAACTTGGAAAGGTGGTACAGGTCTTCCGCCATTGAGATATTGGAGAAAGTCACGCGCTTTTATCTTATTGAGTGTGGCTATAAGTTCGTTATAATGGCCTCCCTGATTGAGGTTGTTTTCAGGAAGATGCAGGGCAATGATTTCACGAAGTTTATCTTCGTCAACTCCAAATGTATCAGAGAAACGATGAATTTGGTCGTTTTTGGCGGCTGCTTTATAGTCCTCGATATAATCGGAAAGCGATTTATCGGGGTCGATGTCCTCACGATTTACACGCCCTTGCTGTATGTCATTCAGGAATATGTTTGCATATTTCTGATCTTCGGCGCTTAGATGAGCGAAAGAACTGTGAAGTTCCTTATCGACAGCGTCAATAACCTCCTGTTCTTCGTCGTTGTAGAAGGATTCAAGATACTTCTGAAAACGGCTATTCATATAGGCGGAGTCAATATGCCCGGTGTCTATCTCGACAAGGTAAGACTCGATTTCGTAAGGCACTTCTTCTTCCGAGCCGGTGCGTGGGTCAGAGGAAGAACTTTGATGCAACTCCTTATAACGCTGAGCGAGCGTCAGATAAGTGGCTTCATCAAAAGCAATGGTGGCAACTCGCTTCTTGCCCTCGTCGTCTATCCACTTATATCTTTTCTTTGACCATACGAAGCCTTGCATTTTAGCGGCATCGAGAGCATCGTTTAGGAGTCGCCATTCGCTTGCGAAACGCGCGCGGACGGGTGTTTCAACAGGAAGTTGAGAGAAGTCCTCGATGTGTGCTCTATCGAACATGTATTTAATTTCTTCAAAATGATGGTTCATCGAGCCGATGTTATGACCAATCTTTGAAACAAATACGCCATCGGGCTTTCCGTGAGCATAAGTCTCAAAGGCAATTTCGATATTGCGTTCCATTTTGTGCGGTCGGCGGTAATAGCGGATAATGCCGAACCGCTTATCGTGTCCGAACAGGCGGTTGGTACGAGAGAAGGCTTGGATAAGACCCTCGTATGCAAGCATTTTATCGACATATAGCGTGTTGACCCATTTTGAATCGAAGCCGGTAAGCATTTGGTCTACCACAATCATTATATCGAGCTGCTTGTCGCGTCCGATACGTTGGTACGGCTTTTTGTGAGCCATGCGTCGGGCAACGTCTTTCTTGAAGAACTGCCAGTTGGCAATACCAAATTCAACGCCAAAGAAGCGAGCGTAATCTTCGAGGATTTCTACGAGACCTTCTTCCTTTACCATAGCGCGGTCGGTTCCGTTATTGTCGATAGACGGGTCGAAGATAGCGGTGCATTTCAAATGCGGAGACTTAGCTTTGAGCAAGCGATAATACTCAATCGCCTCAGGGATTGAACTGGTTGCGAGAATGGCGTGGAACTTTCCGCCTGCGCTCAGCACAGGGAAGTTTTCTATAATATCTTCAACGACTTTCTCGCGGTGTTCGGGACGACGATATTGTGAGTTGGGCAGTAAATCCTCCACGCCGTCGGGGAAACGACCAGTCAAAGGGTCTCTTTGGGTGCTGACCATTGGCAACTCCATAATTCGGTCATAGACCTCTTTCTTTGCAGGTTCGGCAAACACTTCTTCAAGTGTGTCAGCCTTAGCCACAGCAAGTGCTACGGCAACACGCACGTCACGGTCTTTCATCGTAAGCACTTTGTAAGGGTCGAAGCCCAATACATTGTGATCGCGGATGCCGTCGGCAATGGAATAAAGGTGCAGACGCTCGCCAAAGAGGTCTTTGGTGGTCATGCCGTTCACGCTGTTTTCATCGTCTATCGGAGTGCCGGTAAAGCCGAAGTATAACGCGCCGGGGAAGTTCTGCTTTATCCCCGCGAGAGTTTCACCAAAAGTTGAGCGGTGGCACTCGTCGATGATAAACACAATGCGCTTGGCTCGGATTTTGTCAAGTCGCTGCTTAGCAAAACCTCCTTCTTCGCCTCGCTTATGGTCGTAGACAAGCCCCATTTTCTGAATGGAGGTAACGATGAGCCGCATATTCGGGGCGTTGCTTTCAAGTTTATTGACGAGGATTTCGGTGTTTTCTGTCCCCTCTACATTGTCGGAGTCACCTGCAAATCCCTGATATTCTTCGAGGCTTTGGGTGCCGAGCTCTATTCTATCCATAAGGAATACGACCTTGTCGGCGTCGCCCGACTGGGCGATAAGTTGAGCCGACTTAAAGGAGGTCATGGTCTTGCCCGACCCGGTGGTGTGCCACACGAAACCGCCGTATATAGTTTTATCCTCCCAGTGGGTTTTCGCTACCTTTGTGCTTATGGCGTTGGCTGCATAATATTGATAACTACGCATCACTTTAAACACTCCATCCTTGCTATCGGGCACAGTGTAGAAGCCTAGCAACTGATGAGCCATGGGGATAGAGAGAAGATAGCGCACTATATCCTCCCAATCGTTAATAGGCTCGTTATAGAAGTCGGCCCAATGGAAGAAGAAGTTTTTATTGAACGTACCCTCCGGGCCGGGGTTGGCGAAGTAAAGGGATTCTTCGGGATTCATAGCCACGAAGATTTGCACGAGCGAGAACAGCCCGCGGGCGAAGATACCCTCTCGCGCATATTTCTCAATCTGATTTGAGGCTTGGCTAACGTCCACACCGCTTTTCTTCAATTCGAGGTGGATAACGGGCATACCGTTTATAAGGAGCATGAGGTCGCCGCGGCGGTCGTTGAGCAGTGGCGAAGCGGTGGGAAACTTCGGTTGCTGAACAAGTTGATAGCGGCTGTCGCCGGCGGCAATCTCCTTGCGGTCGTAGATTTTCAGCGTTATCTCCTTGCCGAAGTTTTCCACATCGTCGGGGTTGTCACGTCTAATTGATGTTGTGCCACCGTTTATAAACTCGTTGAGCGCGAGCGGAGTCTTGAGGTTATTGATATTGTCGATAACCTGTTGCATCTCGGTTTCAGTCAATGGATAATTGCCGAGACGCACAGACTGGCGGTTATTCTCAAAGAGGATATTCGCCCAGTTCTGAATAAGTTCTTTTTCCGTAGGATTGACAATTACTTCGTCCTCCCACCCGTATTGTTGAAGCGACTTAATGACCGCAGCTTCAAATTGTTTCTCGGAATTGAAAGATTGGTGGCTCATAGTTCGGAAGTGCTAACAAACATCTTGTCAAGGCAAGAAGTTTTTAAGTTACGGAGTTTTGCGAGTTTTTGACGTTTAGCAGTGATAAGCTCGTCGAGATTGCGGAAATAATGCGCAATAGCACGTTGCTCTTCCACGTCTGAAGGAGTAGGAAGGGCTATAAGGCTAATGGCGGGATATTTCAGATTCCAAGTGTCTTTTGTCAGTCCCTGAGAATTTGCCTCGAAAATTTTAATGACCCATTCGAGTTTGAAAAGATAAGCAAAGAACTCTGAGCAAATATTTTCTTTTTCGATAGGACATAAGACGGTATAAGCAGGGCTTACAAAGCCATTCCAATATGAAACACCGCTCGCTCCTTGCCACATACGCATCGAATTGTAAACGATATCTCCATCAGCTACCTTTTTATAATTGGTAAAGTCTTTGACAGTAACTGTTTTGATAAAGTCTTCGGTAGGATAAACACCTCTTACAATTGAAACGGACAAAGGTAATCCATCACATCCACGAGCGTTGCCCTCTGAAAAAATATTTCCTATGTGTTTTATACACCAGGGGTTGGAAAACCCTGCAAAGCGGACTTCGGGTGTTGTGGCGTCCGGGCGAGGGAACATTTTTTGAAGCGATGCAAGTTTCATCTTCTTCAAGCGCATAATCTCACGCTCAACCTCCCCAATCAGCACATCAATATTTGAAAGAAAACCAGCAATTCTTTTCTCTTCCTCTATCGAGTCTGGGGCAAATCCTTGTTTTTCAACAAGAATAGAAAAATGTCTTTTATATCCCTCCGTTATAGGTTTGTACCTATTTAGATAAAAATAAAAGAACGATCCAGACAATTTGTTCGAAATTAGGATTTTAACACCATCGGAAGCCACAAGAAACGGAGTAGACGGTTTATAGACCGAAAGCGTATGATCACCTAAAACAATTGCATTTTGATAATTCTGACAAGGTATCTCATCAGAATATCCTGAAATAGGATTGTTTCCCTGTTGAATAACGGGATACAAACCTGAAGGCTTTGGAGAAGCGATAAATGGCTTAAAAGCTATTAAAGAAAATGAATCTTCTAAATTCAATAACTGCCAATCTTCTTCAAATCCTTTGAAGCGTATTTGTGGAGTCAGGGGCTTACTCATGGCGTAGAAGTTTTTGGAACTCACGGAGTCCGGCGATGTCTTTGTCGGAGCCGGTGAGGTTATCTATGAGAGAAGCAAGCGACTGCTCGGCAGAGTTGATATTGCTGTCAATATCAACGAGGGTCTCGGAATATTTCGAAGCAAGCGCAGAGAGTGAATTAGCGAAACGGTCTACGAGGTTTTGTGCAACTTGGCGCAGATCGTCGGCAAGCGGTGTTATCCATTTAGCTTCAAGAAGTACCTTGATTTCAGAAACGGATAGACCTTTGATTTTGTCGATTGCCTTTTCAACAAGTTCCATCAATGCCGCTTTAACTTCAGCATTTTGTTTCTTTTCAATGTCGAGAAGTTTATCAGCCTCGACAAGTTGAGCCTCTAACGACTCGGAAGGGATCGACTTTCCAAATTCTTGTTTGATAGATTTTATTTTGGCTTTCAGTTCCTTTGGAACGAAAGCGGAGCCGTCATCTTTGAGCCCCGGGGTTTGACCCTCGACTTCAGGCAGATTTTCGAGGATTTCAGCAATGCGTGATGTGGTGGCTGAGGCAGCTTCACGCATTTGTTGAAGGGCTGCAAGTTCATCGGTCAGTAGGACTTCCTCGACGAGCGGAATAGGAATGATGCGACCTACCCAACCGTCTTGCACTTCAACGTCTTTGCCATCTTTCTTCTTGATGACCATATTCTTATCGACTGCGTTAGCCGCAGCGATGCCCTCTGACTGTATAACTTCAAGGTCGCCTCCGATTGTTGCCCAACGGTCAATCAAGGATTGATAGGCTTCGTAGGAGTCAATCAAGGAGAAAGGTTCAAGAGCGGAGAAAAGAGCATCGGTAGTGCGGCTCAACTCAGCGGTTGGATTAAGCGTGCGAGTTTTTTCTTCATCGTTGAGCGACTCGACGATAATGTCGTATAAGGCTTCTGTAATAGGTCTTATAGCGCTACCGTATTGCCCGGCAAAGGAGCGCACTTCGCTGTTGTCACAAATAACTTTCTTAATATCTTCGGGCGAAGGGATAAGACGGCTGTAACCGTCGCCGGAGTCCTCAAAAAGTTCAGAGCGGAGCGAGGGGAACGCTGCCCACATTGGAGCGAAAGCGTCAAGTTCGCTGTTCGGGATTCCTCCGAACATAGTAGCATAAATATCCCAGTGCTCATCAGCCTCTGCTGAATTAACATAGCGTGGAATATTGAGGTTATAGTCGTTCTGACGGATCAGCTCACGGCTGACAAGGCGCGAGAATTTTGGAATTTCAAGGCGGCGGGTGACGGCATCTACAATCTTTCGGATGTCGCGGGCACGAAGTTGGTTATTCTTTCCGAATTTGCCAAAACCTTTAGAAGCGTCGACAAACAGCACATCGTCGCGGTCGCGTTTCTGACGTAGCACCATTACGATTGTCGGGATGCCTGTGCCGAAGAAGATATTGGCGGGTAGACCGATGATTGTATCGATGTTGTTTTTCTCAATTAAGTTGCGACGGATTTCCTCCTCTGAGCCTCCACGGAAAAGTACACCGTGAGGCAGGACGATAGTCATAATGCCGTCGGGCTTGACGTGGTAAAGGTCGTGGAGAAGGAAAGCATAATCAGCTGTGCCTTTTGGCGCAACGCCATATTGATTATATCGAGGGTCAGACTTGGTTTCCTCGCGTGGCGACCACTCTTGGGAATACGGAGGGTTGCTTACAACTGCATCGCAGTAGAGTGGCTTATATGTAGCCATCGGGTCCGTTTCGTCAAAAAATGGCCAGTCTTCTTCGAGTGTGTCACCATTGCGGACAAAGATATTGTCTGGGTGGATGCCGCGCATTACGAGATTCATTCTCGTAAGGTTGTAAGTTGCCTCCTTTAATTCCTGCGCGAAGTAGGTAATTTTATCCCTCGAAAGATATTTGCTAACGCTGCGGCCTATATTGAGAAGCAAAGAGCCGGAGCCGCTTGTGGGGTCGTAGATAGTAATCTCGCTTTTGCCCCGCAGGTGGTGAGCCACAATCTCCGACATCATAAGTGCAACCTCGTGGGGCGTATAAAACTCTCCGGCTTTCTTCCCAGCGTTAGCGGCGAAATTGGAGATAAGATATTCGTAGATGAAGCCGAGAACGTCGTAGTCCTCCGAGCCGTCGGTCGGTATATCCTTAATCAGGGCGAGCAGGTTGTTGATAGCTTTTGTCTGTGTGCCTGTACTTTCACCTAATTTGCTCAGTCCATTCTGCAACGTGTCAAAGATACCCTTATATACTTTTTGATGTGCAGGACTAATGAGACGAGCGAAGCGACTTAAAGCGTCGCGCACATCAGCAACACTAAACTCCGTTTCAGGGGCTATCCAAGTAGAGAATAAATCATTGTAAGCAATGAAGTAGCCGAGATTACGCTTGCATTGCTCGACGGTGTCGGGCACTTTATCCTCGTAGAGATACTCTTTCATACTTGCATCGTCCCAATCATTGGCACGAAGAAATGCGACCTCCTTGTCAGAAAGGAATTTATAAAAGATAAATCCGAGTATATAATCCTTATACTCGTTGGCTTCAATCTTCGACCGCATTTTGTTGGCCGAAGCCCATATTTTGGATGCGAGTTGCTGCTTATTCATTGGAGTTATAAAAAGAGGATCATCTTTTTAGCATCTGAAGGCCGACCAAAGCCTGTAACGACTACAAGGATGTTCCCAAGGTTTTCGGCTCTCGCCGTAGGTCTTTTTCTGTTAACTTGCTGGTCATTTTTAGATTGGCGTTACTTAATTGCAAAGTTAGTGATTTTTTTTGAGATTATTGTTATGGTTTGGTTGGAAAATTTGGGTGCAGAGTAGAAGTTTGGGACTTCGGACTTCGTCCTCAGCACGGTGTGGAGGGGGTGATTTTTGTTGTTTCAATTTTACCGACATTATTACCC
>CAYVZJ010000061.1:0-13038 GCA_964456155.1 uncultured Sangeribacter sp. | reverse complement strand
TATTAAAGAATACTCTTTTTTTGATTATCATAGCAACGAGGGCCTACACATGAGCAAGGAGGAGCACGATATAATTGTGTCGCTGCTCAAAGCGATCCAACAGGAAATCAATGAAGCTCACGATAATGTGCAGGACGACATTATTGTCGGCTATATAAATGTCCTGCTGAAATACTGCAAAAGATTCTACAACCGCCAGTTTGTCACGAGAAAGCATGAGAATTCAGATGTCCTTGCCCGTTTTCAGGATACATTGGCAGATTATTATGCCAAAGGACTTCAGTTTAAGCAGGGGCTTCCGACTATCCAATATATAGCGGATTGCCTGTGTATGTCTCCCAACTATCTCGGTGACCTGATCAAGCGCTTTACGGGAGAGACGGCAGGAAATCATATAAGGAATTTCCTCGTGATTCAAGCCAAAAACGGGCTTGCCGCAGGTAAGACAATATCAGAAGTAGCTTACGATATCGGGTTGGAATATCCCCAGCATCTTAGCCGGATGTTTAAGAAACAGACAGGGATGACACCATCGGAATATCTCCGACAAGTAAAAAAGTAATCATAGGTTTGAATGGATTTTTTTGAGGAATTTGATGCCGAGTTCGTATTCCTCATCCGTTATCCCTTCTCTTGCCTTGGTTGTTGCAATATTGACAAAGAGAAATTCAGTCATCAGACTGCCGAAAAGCTGCTACATATTGACTAAATAAAAACTTACCTAAAATAAAAAACGGCAAGACTCCCGATGGGAAGTCTCGCCGATTTTTTTAATACCAGTCATGTTTTTCATTTCGGTTAAGGGCTTCGATGCGAGCCATTTCTTCGTCGGAGAGATTGAAATCAAAGATGGAGATATTCTCTTCCATGTGGGCTGGATTACTTGAACCGGGAATGACCACGACGCCACGTTGCAAGTCCCAACGCAGTATTACTTGAGCTACTGACTTACCGTGTTTCTGAGCAATCTCAGTGAGCACGGGATCACTGAGCAGTTCTTTCTGATGACCGCGGCCTCCGAGCGGATACCATGCCTCGACTGCAATGCCGAGCGACTGAATATGCGGGACTACATCCAAGTCCTGATAATACGGATGCACCTCGTTTTGAACGAGCACCGGCTTAATGTCAACCTGTTTGATGAAATCATCAATCTCCCTTATATAATAGCAAGATACTCCAAGTGAACGGATTTTACCTTCCTTGACAAATTTCTCCATAGCCTTATATGCCTTGACATCGTTTGTTCCGGGGTGGTGAAGAAGCATAAGATCGACATATCCGATGTTGAGCTTGTCAATGCACTCTTGAATTGCCTTTTCAGGGTCGGAATATTGGTTGGGATAAATCTTTGTGGCTACGAATATTTCTTCACGCGGCACACCCGATTCTCTTACACCCTTCCCTACTTCTACCTCATTGCCATACATGTGAGCCGTATCTATCTTGCGGAAACCTAATGCAATAGCTGACTTCACTGAATTGACGCATACATTACCTAAGAGGCTGTAAGTACCAAGACCAACTATCGGCATATCATATCCGCTGTTGAGACGAATAGTGGGCGCCTGACCATTATTCCCCTCTGTGAGAGGGAAATGCGCAAAGTCGGTAGAGGTATCGGTGCATGACAAATCCGTTACCGGCTCTTTTTCGTCACCTCCTGAAGGATTAGCATCGGGCGTAAGAGTAGTCTCCTCCTGATTGATTGGGGCGTCCTTCTCGTGAGAGCACGCACCCATTGTGAAAGAAATTGCCATAAGCAATGTGAGGATTATTGTCCCGAATCTCATTTGTCGAAGTTTTTATTGAAGAACTCCACGATTTGTGCGAAAGGAATGATGTCCTTTTGGTCGTAGAGGTCGGTGTGGCTTGCTCCGGGTATTACGACAAACTCCTTGTTGTCTCCTTTGAGCTTGGCGAAAGCGTCTTTACCGAAATAGAAAGAGTGAGCCTTGTCGCCATGCACTATCATCACTGCATTTTCCAGTTCGTCGGCATATTCGAAGAATTTGAAGTTGAGGAAAGGGAGCGGCGAGGTGGCATTGAAGCCGCCATTCGAGTTCAGCGAACGTTTGTGATAACCGCGTGGGGTCTTGTAGTAATCGTAATAGTCTTTCACGAACAGCGGCGCATCATCCGGAAGCGGGTCAACCACTCCGCCGCCAAGTTTATAGTATCCATTCTGATAATCTTCGGTGCGTTGAGCAGCTAAAGCGGCACGCTTTTCATTACGCTCAGCGGCACTGTTCTCGCTGTCGAAGTAGCCGTTTGCGTTTACGCGAGTCATGTCGTACATTGTAGAGGCTACGGTAGCCTTTATACGAGGATCGTTGATGGCAGCCTCGATTGCGATGCCACCCCAACCACATATACCTAAGATTCCCACCTTGTCTTTTTCCACATCGTTGCGCGAAAGCAGATAATCTATTGCTGCACTGAAGTCTTCTGTATTGATATCTGGTGAGGCGATATAGCGGGGTTCTCCTCCGCTCTCACCGGTGTATGACGGATCAAAAGCGAGAGTGAGAAATCCATTCTCAGCCAACTCCTGCGCATACAGACCGGAGACCTGTTCCTTCACTGCTCCGAACGGGCCGCTTACTGCGATTGCCGGAAGTTTTCCTTCTGCACCCTTGGGCTTGTAGAGGTCGGCGGCAAGAGTGATGCCGTAACGGTTTACGAATGTGACTTTTGAATGGTCTACTTTATCACTTTTAGGGAATGTCTTGTCCCATTCCTGCACGAGGTTAAGGTTTTCTGTCTTCATCATATTTTCTGTACTTTGAGTTTGTGCATTTAGAGAAAATCCGGCTGTGACTGCAACCGCTAAAATAAGTAGTGTCTTTTTCATCTCTTAAATTGTTTTAATCATTTTGGCAGGCACACCGCCAACAATAGTATTTGGTGCTACACTCTTATTGACTACCGCGCCTGCGGCGATGATAGCTCCGTCACCGATGCTGACGCCGGGAAGGATTGTTACATTCGCTCCAACCCATACCCTGTTGCCTATAGTTACCGGGATACAAGTCATATCAGCGCGCTTCCGAGGGTCTTTTGAATGATTGACGGTACAGATCGTACAGTTATGCCCTATCAGGCAGTCGTCACCAATTGTAATGCCACCCCAATCCTGGAATGTACAGCCCATATTTATAAAGGTACGGCGACCGACGGTGATATTCTGTCCGCAGTCGGTGTAAAACGGTGGGAAAAGGCCGAAATCCTCGTCAAGAGGCTGGTCAATCAGTTCAGAGATCAACTCACGTAGCTCCTCGGGAGAATGATATGCACTGTTGATTTTAGAAGTAAGGCACAATGCCCGCTGACTCATTGAGTGCATTTTTTGATGCATCTCGCTTCCGGCAACAATGAGATTACCGGCAGTTGCATATTCTAAAAATTCCTTATCTGACATATTCTTCTATCACTTTTATAATGAATAATGCAAATTTACTGCATTAGTTTTGCTATAAAAATACCAATATTACGGATAAAAGAACCCGGATTACGGAATGACCGGCCAAACCCAAAGGATATGAAATGGGAATGGTGGAAAGGGGTTAATAGGAAGCTCCCGGCATCACTGCCGGGAGCTTCTGTCTGCGTATGGTGTGTTCAAGTATGAAAATTTTCTTTAGCGTCCTCCTGTCTTTGAGGTGTCTACGTTGGCGTCTGCATTTATGAGCTTGTTGGCGCCGCGCTTCTGATGACCCCACTGCAAGTTATAGCTGATCTTTATATAGGGTATCCGCATATCAACCCGTAAATGCTGCTCGTTGGTGTTCCACTTGCTGATCATCTTTGAGCCCTGATCATACCGGCCGAAGGGCATGATTACACCGGCTCCAAACTGCCAGTTTTTCCAGTTGTAAGAGAGGTCAATAACATTGATATCCTCTCCCCAGCTGATTTTCTCACCCCAAAGGTCGCGACGTGCTTTCATATACTGATACATCAGCGTAAAGCCCCAGTGAGTCACACTTAGCGTGGCATTGCCGCTCCAGTTGTAGCCTTTAAAGTCATAGCCCGTGCCACGCATATTTTCCATTCTGTATTGCACGTATGCCCCGAGCCATACCCAATTTGGCACCGCCTCAACCTGTGGAGCGAGAAAGAATGTCAGATTTTTCAATCCACGGCTATTTTCATACGTGGTGACCAGACGGTTGTCATCCCAATACAACAGAGGGGTGATGGCATTAGGGCTGGTATAGGCGCGTATGCCGAATTGTCCCGACACGCGTGGCACGCTGAAGTAATATCGCAGCGTGAGCATATAAGAATTGGAGGTCTTGAGATTGGGATTGCCGATGCGCCATTGAAAGCCGTCAAGCTGCTGTGGAGCGACATTGGTCTCGGCAAGCGAGGGGGTAGACTGCCAGGACTCGAAACTCAGGCGGAAGTTATGGTTTTGATTGATGCCGTATGTGATGGTGGCCTGTGGTCTTACATTCCATGAGTGGTTGCCTTGATTAGACTCCTTGAAGAGGAAATCCGTGTATTGCGCTCCGATGCCGGCGGTAAAGGTAAATTTCTTGACCCGCTGAAAGTATTCGGCGAAGAAATAGACTTTGTCTTGCCGCTGATGAAAGACTTCTCCCCCAAGATTCTCATATAGCGAGCGGTTGCGGTTGGCTGAATAGGTCAATCCGGCGGTAAGCCGCGCGTTGTTCCACCGCTTAATGTAATCCGCCTCTATGGCATAAGCCTGGTTGCGGTCTTTTACCAAAGTATGTACATCCGTAATTTCATCCATAGTGTCCTGTAGCCGCTCGACATAATCCGAGTATGACTTGCCGAAATAGAGCGAGGCGCGAAAGTCGACTACGAGCGTCTGCCGGTGATTCAGGTGCTGTTCGAGATAGGCGGTGAGTTGGGGATTATTGCCGTCAGAGCCGGTTTGGTCTGTCAAGAGGATATCTTCGGGGCGGTTGCTGTAATGCATCAGTCCGTCAAAATGAGTACGGTTGCGGAATGTGTGAAAGTCATTCAGGCCGACAAACAATATTGTCGTATCAGGCTTGATGTAGCTGTATTCTATCCAGCCGCGGCCTTTTGTGTCATCCATATAGCCACCTTGAGATATCTCCTCTCTATTGATAGTCTCACCACCGGGATGGGTGAAAGTTTCGGTAAATTCCCGATGAGATTTCAGATGATTGCTGTATTTGAGATTGCCGCCTATTTTCCACTGAGAGCGTCCGGAATTGAGCTTAAGGTCTGCCCATCCAAATCCCCATCCGGTATTGAGAGCCGGTTCGGCCTGAGCCTGCAGGGAGCCGCCAACCGTGGGATTGGTCACGATGAAATTCAGCACATAATTAGCGCCGTTATAGCGGAGACCCGGATTGTCTATCCACTCCACGCGCTTGATTGACTCCGGAAGCAGGGCACGCACTTGATCAATGGAAGCCTGACGTCCGTTAATGCACACCTGCACTCCCTCGCCGGCTGCCTCAATAGTGCCCAAGGCATCAAAGACCGTAAGAGAGGGTATCATAAGATTGGTAAGAAGCTGCACGCCATTCTTGGAACTTTCTACGGCGCTTTTGGACGGATAATACACGTCCATATCAGCTTTGCGAATCACCTTTGGCGCTTCAACCACTATCTCTTGTAAATCCTGATAGGCTAACGAGTCTGCTTGCTCCTGAGAGAATGCAGTCACGGCAATAAGACCAAGCATTGCAGCTGTAATAATCGTTTTCATTATGAGTCAGTATTTAATTATTAAGTTAAAGTAAGAGATGGTTAAATCTTGTAAATGTCTAACACATACTTACCTCTGAAGGTGACACAAAATTACAGCAAGGCAAAATAAAAACTCTCAACAAATGTTGAGAGTTAAGGATTTATACATTTATTTAGTTATTAAACCCGAATTTAAAAACAGCGGGGCAAACAATCTTTCAGCATGTGCACCGACACCTCATCTCATCTCACGAGGGTCTTTGTGCCGTTGACGATGTATATTCCCGGGCAGGAGGGAGATTGAACTTTGCGACCATAGAGATCATATATCTCAGCCTGTGAGGCATCCCCATCAATACTCTTAAGTCCGGAGGCAACGCGGTCTATGCGGAAATGGAGGCGGTCGGTAAGGGCATGCCAACCATCATATATGAGGGCCATATATTCGCCATCTTTGAGTTCACTCAGGTCGGCTGCGATACTCTCCTTACGGCTCTCCCCCGATGTAAGATATACTCGGTCGGAGTTTTGGTGATACAGTTCGTCACCCCCATCTCCCGGGAATATGCGCAGTGTGACTTCCGAGAAATAGACACCCGACGTGCAACGCAGATCGTATCCGAATCTCGCCTTGTCAGGCTCCGCTACAGGATTGTCGCCTTCGAGATGAAACTCTGTGATACTGAATTCTGTATCTTCCGTCATTATGGCTACAGTCACGGATATCGGGGCGCTCACGGTCTTCCCACTCTCATCCCTGAATACTAATTCATATTCTCCGGCGCTCAACTCCTCGCCTTTGAGGGCACTGAATTTGGCGATATAGTCGGTCACTGCTTCTGCGCCACCGGGCATTACATCAAGAGGACGGAACGTGGATTTTGCAATTTCTTTGCCTTCAGCGCTGAGCAAGTAGGGAGTCACCGTGCTGTAGTATTCCTCATTGCTCGTATTGACAGCCTTAAAGATAAGGGGTAATTCGTGGTCGGCGTATATCGTTGTCGGCACGGTTATGTCAGTGATTGTCACAGAGGCGGCCTCTGCATCCGAGATATCGGCTATTCCATTCTTTACCACGGCAGTTACGTATTGTGAGCATCCCACCGGCATTCTGACATCATACCATTTATCATCCACTCTAAGAGCCGGGGTGATTTTGTAAGTGCCGTCGGGAAGTTCCGGGAAAAGCACCTGCAGGTCGTTGCGTCCGTCATCGGGATGAAAACCCTCCACACCGGGGCCTTCGGCATAGATGCTTACCGTGCCGGCTTCATCCTTAAACCTCATTCCTAACCGAGAGCCTTCCGGCATGGTGTACAGGCTATAATTAAAATATTGGCCGGCACATCTGAAAGCGTCACCCTCCTTCACTGTCTTCACATCGGTAGTAAAGGCTATATTGTTGTAGAAAAGATATATGGGCGTGTCGCCATCAGCAGCCGGGCGCAGCCCTAATGTAGCTATCTGGCTGGTGTTGAAACCACCGGCACCGCCACCCACTCCCAAGTCGTCGGGATTAAGGGCTGTCAGCAGAAAATATCCGTTGCTGAGGCCGCCCCAACCCCAGTTGAAATGGAAATACCCATCACTTCTGTAGCCATCGCAGATAAACTGATGACCGCCATCGGTGCCTGCTCCGCTATAGAGCACAGGATGTCCGGCTTTCAATTCGCTGTATATCATATCTTCCCACTCATAGTAGCCGTAGTAGGCGCGGTTTGGCATCCACAACGACGGTGAATATCCGAAAATATCAATCAAAGAAGTTCCCATGGCTGTAGTGGCAGCGCCGCTGCCGCCCGGCTCATAGTGCATATCCACGCTTATACCGCAGCCTAACATCAGTCGCGCCACCGCAAGACGCGACGCTTCGCTGCTGTCGCGGTCATAGCGGTCGGTCATCAAGTCCCACTCAAAAGTGGTGGTCTCGTAATCAAAACTCAACTCTTCCTCACCGGGACGCCACATATATGAATGCTTGCCTTTGCCATGCACGGGATAGTTATAATATTTCATAGCCTGTGCCATCGCCGTGGCCACGCATCCTGTCACGGTCTCGTGTCCGTCCACTTTGGGACACAGTTCGTTGTATGGCGACTCCTGATTCCACTCAGTCGCTATTAAGGGTGCAATTTCGGCTTTCGCTTCACGGGCTATCGGCTTCGTGACGGCTGCATCTTGCTTCTTCAGATATTCGAGTTGGGAATTGTAGAAGGCCATCCATTCAGCCAACGCGGGATTGGCAGATGGGTCAAACTGACCATTATCTGAGTATGCCAATACAGCCGGGGCGTTGTCATAGGCCGGAAGCACTACAAAACCCTCGCCACCTGAGAAGACATACAGGTTTTTCTCTGTGGAAATAAGTTTCATATACGCGCGATGAGTAGCAGACGGTACGCACATACGCGCCACCGATGAGGTGTTCATTCTTGCAAGTGCCTGCTCGGGAGTTACGTGACCGGCTTGAGCGGATACGCCCACCAATATGATGCATAAAAGAGAAACGAACCTGTTCATAGTGGAAAAGTGAGGATTATTGTTAAAATACTGACTATTAAAGATACTATTGATGTGATTTTAACAATAATTCACACTCGGCGGTTCATTTTTTACGCAGTCGGCTCAGGTGAGTAGGTGTGACATGGAGGAAAGAGGCAATATCTTTGAGTGAAAAGCAGTCGAACAGGTCAGGATGATGACTGAGAAGCGACTCGTATCGTTGTTGGGGTGTCTTGATGTAAAGGTCGAGATATCTGTGATATATTGTGCTATATACAGCTTCTGTGGCGCGACTCACCATTTCACGCATATAAGCATCGGAAGGCAACTTTGCAATAATCTCTTTGGAGGGGATGCAATAGATGTCACAATCGGAGGTAGCGACTATTGATAGTTCCGACGGCGTTTCATTGATGATACTATGCCAGTCGGCTACAAAATCCTCATCAAACACAAACCCGACGACATGTTCCGCACCGTCTTCAGATCTGACCACATATTTGAGAGTGCCGGACTGAATCCATCCAAAGTATCGGCCGGCATAACCTACGGATACAAATTCTTCTCCTTTATTGAAATGACGCAGGATGCCGTGGCTGACGCATAAGTCTCGCCAGGCATTAACGTCGATACGCTCTATCCAGGTATTAAAATTTTCCGACATACTCTAATTCACAGTCTCTGTCTGTAAATGCAAAGGTAAGCAAAAAAACGATTGAGCGCAATAGATACGATAGCATAGCGTTATATTGATATCTATACTAAACCTGTAAAGCTATGAAGCGTAAAATTCTTTCTGCAATTCTTATGACGTTGGTGGGCACTATCTTTGCCTTTGGTCAAGATAATACTGTAATGTGGGGTGTGAAGGCTTCTATCGATGCCGAACTTCCCGGCAGATGGCACGGAGATGGCGGCGGCGTGACGATGTATCGCCCCGGCGTTGGCTTTACTCTCGGAGGAGTCAGCAACATCTATTTAGGCAAGAACTTCTATTTTGAGCCGTCGGTGGCTATCGCCTACTCTCAGTATCGATATAAGGATGTGGTATTTTCCAACTCGGAGGGTGTGATAGGAGAGACTGACCCCAAAATATACAAATGGAGTCTGCAGATACCGCTCGTTGTAGGATATTCCATAGATATATGGGAGAAGCATGCGCTCAATTTTTTCACCGGCCCTCAGATCAGATATGCTTTTGCCGGTAAAATAGCATTCAGGGATAAGGAGTTGGCTGAAGATGCGAATGAGTATGTCAATCTTTGGAACGGCCAGCGACGGTTTGACCTCTCTTGGAAAGTAGGAGTGGGGGTGCCTTTCAATAACTTCTTCGTCTCCTTAGAGGCAGATTTAGGAATAACCGATTTACTCAAGAACGATATGTCATTCAGGGAAAACAGACTCGGAGTCGGAGTGACATATTATTTCTGACCAACACCATTATTTCCAGTCTTTCATTGATTTGCGGAAATCGTAATTGGCAATAAGCACATTTGCGATGGCATCTATTATTTTACGGTCTTCAAAATGAGATGGTTTCTGTAATTCAATCCAGTATTGAGGATTGCCGGTGATATCGCCTGACATCCACCCCATTTTATGAATGTAGCGTAATTCATCAACGAATGATGGGAAATAACCGGATTGTCCGTCGTATGTACGACCGTTAAAATACCACGCGGATTTCAATAGCGGAGCCAAGACGCTGTCAAGTGCCGTTAGTGATGATGATAATTGTTCATCCTGCAGTATCTCGTCAAATGACATTCCGGTCATTCTTTCCGGACGGGCTATATGAAAGTCAAGCCATATCCTCAATGCTATTTCATTCTTGGAATTAATGGCAGGGGTAAAAGTCACGTCAAAGCAAGTATCCTTATCATACCAGATATAGATGCCGCCGTTACCGGTGTTGCGTTTCAGCTGATAGCGCGTGATGTCGGGTCGTAGTTGTTTCATTCTCTCCACGACATTACCATGTAATTTGGATATCAGATCTTTCTTGTCAAAATCCTCTGCATTGACACCGGTATTGACACCGGTTACGGATGATTTGTCGAGAATTTGCTTGAGTTTCATACCGATGGCTTCCGGAGTGGTGACATTTGAGCGTCCCAAAATCTCAATAACCATTGAGAAGAGATTTGTGATATCCGGTATGTGCTGTGTAAGATATTTGTCATTCGTACAGGCTGCTTCCAGAATATCTTCCCATTCCGGAGCCCCTTCATCCTCTGAACTCAGCATGATCCCTTCTTTGTGAGCAAAGACTTTGTCCCACGATGTAAACGCCGGTTTATGCACAAGCAGTCTGTAAATCCTCGGGTAACATATCTGTATGGCTACAATAATGAAATTCAGGAGTTTCTCATCCATTGTCACCTCTTCATCCTTGTGTGAGTCAGCGCCACATTGGGCGATGCAGTCGAGCAGCGAGAGGGTGTTGATCAAACGCTTAATGCTGCGGGGATTCTTTCCTACGGAGGCTTCTACAACGGATGAGAAGCGGGTTCTGACATTTGGATCGGACGTGTCAATATCTTTCAGGTAGCCTATCCCCACCAAGGCATTGAGCACGAAGTCCATCGGGCGGTAACTGCTTACCGGCAGAGAGAATGGCACCTGAATGATTTTGTCAAAGAATGAGCGAAATTCTCGCTCGTTCTTATCTGTGAGTTTTCCGAATTTCGGTTCGAGTCCTTTCACAACGACGTCATAGTCGATGGCAAGCACAAAGATACAGTTGTCCAGCGTAAATACATTCTTGAGCAGTTCTAGAATTTCAACTGCCACGGGAGGGTTGAGCCGGTCGAGATCGTCAACAAAAACGATTACTCCGCGTTGACCCCGTTCCGCTATACGTCGTTGTATTGCATTCTGCAATTCCTCCCTTAATTCAGCCAAAGAGACGTCATTCTCATCGATGGGCATATCGGCAGGAATGTTGGCCATCTCCACTGCCACGTTTACGCCCGGTATCATTTTCAGGGCTTCACGTCCGCCACGGTATAAACCTCTGAGAATTTTCGAAACTTTCTTTTTAGAATCGTTATTACCTCCGGTGAGTTCGCGAACCAGCTTGGCAAGAATTTTATAAACGGTGACTTCCGGAGAAGACATCATCGAGTATTCCCACGTATTTATATTCACACCGATGAAAGGTGCGTTTTCGCGGAAGCAAAGGATACGTTCGAGGCGATTCATCAACGATGTTTTTCCACTACCCCATTCTCCCTGCAAGGCGATGGTGATCGGAGCGGATGAGTTTTCGATAAACTTAATCAGCCCGTTTACATAACGTTCAGTGCCGAAGTCATTCACGCTATCCTTAAACGGAATATCTGACAGGGAAGTCATACTGGTGCGCATCATGTTGATGAAATCTGAAATTATCCAATTAAGCCCCCTTACACTGCTAATTTAAGTGTAAGGGGGACTAAATTATTTTATGTTTACTGTCATTGAAAATCCGCGGGAGGTTTCGGCGCCGGGAAAATTGGCACTGATCCATTGCGCCTGCTTGTTCTTATTTCCCATTAATTGCGAGTAGTAACCCACTTCTGATGACGAACAGGTTATCTCGCGTGTGAACGGTTTCGGCCCATTCATCTGGTACACACCTTTGATTATTACTTTTGCCATACTGTTAGAAAGTTTTTTGTAATTATTTTTATGGACTTCGTCTAACTTTCCACAAAGGATTAGAACAAGCCGAAGCGCTTCTTTTTCTTGGGTTTGAGTGACTCGGGAATATATGATGCAAGATATTGCAATTTAACCTCGTCATTTCCTGCGAGCATGATAGCTTTATTGTAGACCGAAACATGCAGATTATCCCAAGCGGTCTCTACTTGATTATTCACATTCTGATATACGAACTCAAGCAATTCCTGCACCTGATGCACATCATTTGGAATAATAGTGGAACTGATAATGCGTTCACGCTGGGCATAGCGAGCTTCTTCCAATTCTTCAATCTTGTCATCGTCGGATTGGCCGAATATGCTTTTGCCTATTGACACTGCCAGACCGACTCCCCCTCCGGTAAATGCATCCAGAAGAGCCGATGCACCGGACGAATCACCTATTCTAATCTGATGTATCGCATTATCAAATTTTTCGTCAATCTCAGCGAGGTCGGCAGCCAATTTCTGAGCAGGAGAAAGTTTGGGCGCTACAGCTTTTGACGTGCGTTTCAGGCGTTTTTTTGTAACGAATATTACTTCGTCCGGGTCCAGACCCTCTTTAATAGCTGCCTTTGTGAGAGTGTCAATCTCATCTTCTCCGAATTCTCCATCCATAAGAATGAATTTTATCAGTTTCTCGATTTTCTCCGGATATATTCCTTCACTACTCTCGGCGGTTTTCTCGCTTACGCTATCCTTTTTTATTTCTTTCGTTGTTTTTACAAGTTCGGAAGCTGAAGACACAACCTCTTTCGTTGAATTTATCGCATTTGCGATATCACCTATTGATTTAAAGATTCCCATAATGAATTACCGCTTCCGGACTCTCTGCGTTGGCTTTAAGTTAATTGTAAAAAAAGAGCGTGAGAGTCTGTATCTGTTGCCCGTCCCACGATCCGAGGCCTTAGCATTGCCCATTGTAGTAGAACGAGCAACGCGGAGCCTCACGCTGTATGATATAAGAGCCTAAAGGATGGATTCCTTTTTTCACTCTATTGTCAATGGTATATCATACCCCGAAAGACGCCTACCGTTGCCTCATTCCTGACTACAATATAGAAGTTGCTAAGTTCCGGATCGTCAAGAACAAGCGCTTGATAAACCCTAACTTTGCAGCGGCAATTGAGAGAATGGTAGATTTGTCTTAAAAAGG
>CAYVZJ010000060.1:0-13641 GCA_964456155.1 uncultured Sangeribacter sp. | reverse complement strand
AAGGGCGGCAGCCCAAAGTGGATCTGCGTTTTGCCACAAATCTTATAAAATCCCGATTGATATGGATAGTTAATGATATAGGCCAAACGCAGATGAGGGCAAGCGATGCTTACCGCCCTCGAAACGCAGGATTATAGCAGATTAAACGCAGATTCTTCTATTATTATATTTTTCTATCTATAATTTATTGATAAAAAGAAAGTTCCGTGTTTGTTCCGATTTGGTCCGTGTTAGCGAGCGTAGCGATGCGCTGTTCCGGAATGGCTCAATCTTTTTAGTTCAAAATTGGCTCTCGAAGATGATGCTGTCGATATTCGAACTTGAAGGATTTATAATTTCCGGATCTTATTGCTTGCTTCGCTCGCAGACGCGGACCCCGACGGAACAACACGGAACTTTTTTTATTTGAGAGGGTCAACCAATATCAGGATTTGACTTATCTAATTTAATCCTTGATATATGTATGGATAAGAATTATTGTATTATCTTTGTGGTATTGGGGATGATGTGGGGGAGATAATGTGTAATAAATGTAGTCGCTCCGCGACATGGTCTGTGTGTGGTGTATATCTTACACTGTATAAATGATTATCGAGATCATTCATACGGCATAGTGGATTGATAGAGGGATTGATAGGAAGAAAAAAATATGTTAAAAATATCAAACAACACCTGACTTTATTTTCATAGTATCAAAATAATGTGTATATTTGCGGTTTGTCTGTCATGCCCTCATTTAGTTGTGCCAATTATAATGGCGTGGCATTCATAAACTGACAGAAGAAATGTATTAAAAACTAAAGAACAAACCTACGCGTGTGATCTTTTAATCATGAGACGTGTTTTTTCAAATATTCTAATTAAAATCTGTGCGAGCGTTGCCTTTATGGCAATCAGTCTGCCCTGTTTCTCCGCTCCCAAAATCGCGGTAAAGACCAACATTATCAGCGACGCCACCACCAGTATAAATCTGGGAGGAGAGATAATAGTGGCTCCGCGATGGTCAGTAGATGTCGCATGGGAATTCAACAACTGGTCGTTCAATGCCGGCAAACGCTGGAAGCATTGGTTTGTGCAGCCCGAAGCAAGATACTGGCTGTGTGACGCAATATCCGGTCACTTCCTGGGCGCTCATCTTATAGGCGGACAGTATAATTTCGGTCATATCAACATACCGGTCAATTTTCTCGGCACGGATTTAAGAAATCTGAAAGACAACCGCTATCAAGGCTGGGGGATAGGCGCCGGTGTGGCCTACGGTTACAGCTGGGCGCTCGCCAAGCATTGGAATCTCGAGGCTGAAATAGGCATAGGGTACATCTTCACCCGTTATGACCGTTTTGAGTGCGCGGGTTGCGGGGGTATGCTCGAGTCCGGAAAGACGCACAATTATTTCGGACCCACAAAACTTGCGCTGAATATAGCATACGTTTTCTAATCATATCATAGTTATCAAACCATAATAAACACTGACAATGAAACGCCTGTTACTGCTTTCCATGATACTTGCCGCATGTGTGGTAGCGCAATCTCAGGAAGCTGACACCCCCTCACCTGCTGTCTCCCCCGCCATAACTATGGTCGAGGGGATGATAAACGTAGACATGCAGTTGAATCTGACAGAAATTCCTGTTAAATCGAGTGAGGTGGTAATAATCGTGCCTTATCTTGTGAACGAAAAAGACTCCCTCGCTCTTGGCACATTAGGATTATACGGACGGCGCAGATATATACAATATCAGAGAGGACTTAACGGCAACGTGCCGGTGCCTGATATAGCCATAAAAGCCTCGGATGCCACTGCAGATTACCGTTTCAACACTCAGATATCCTATCAGGATTGGATGGACGGGGCCACTCTCAACCTGAAGATGAATAAATACGGGTGCGCCAACTGCCGGAAAGGTGAGACAGCGTACGTCAACGGAATTGATAAATGGTTGTCACCGCGTCTGAACGTCACTGCTGAAAACCTTATCTACATAAGCCCGGCGATAGACAATGAGAAAGTGCGCGAGATAGACGGAAGCGCCAAAGTCGATTTCCCGGTCAACAGCATCGTGCTGCTTGAGGATTTCCGCAATAACTATGCCGAGCTCAATGCCATACGCGCGAGTATAGACAGTGTGCGCGATAACCGCGACGCCACCATCAACAGCATTGTCATCTGCGGATACGCCTCCCCCGAAGGCAGCTATGCCAACAATGAGCGGCTGGCCATAGGGCGTACCGCATCGGTAGCCGATTACGTGAAGCGCATATACGCTTTCCCGGCAGGATTTATAAAGACCTCGTCAGTGCCTGAAGACTGGGCGGGACTGCGTAAATGGGTGCAGGAGAGCAATCTTGAGCATCGCGACAATATCCTTGCAATAATTGATGATGAAGCATTGTCTCCCGATGCAAAAGACCGTAAGATTCATTCTCAGTATGACGCCGAGTATTCCACACTGCTCAATACAGTCTATCCCGGTCTGCGACACACGGATTACCGCATCAATTACTCCATACGTTCATATAGCGACCCGGCCGAGATACTGCAGGTTGTGAAGACACGTCCCGGCAATCTGAGTCTTGATGAACTCTTCCTTGCCGCCCGGACACTCGAATCAGACTCCGACGAATACCGCGAATTATTCGAGGTGGCGGTGCGTCTTTATCCTGATGATCCTGTGGCTAATCTCAATGCCGCCAATACCGCCCTGTTGAGGGGTGACACCAAGGGCGCCCGTTCATATCTCGAAAAAGCCGGAGAGGGTAAGGAGGTAACCTACACGCGCGGCGTGCTCGCTCTCATGGAGAGGCATACGGAGGAGGCGGAAATGTTGCTGACAGATGCTCTTGAAGCCGGCGTCACCCAGGCGGAGGAGATGCTGCGGCAGACACGCGCGCTGAAGCAATATGAAAAAAATTACGTCAACGCAGGGGTATAAGAAGGGGATATCGGTGACAGAAACAGCATTTAAAATAAATATTAAAACAACATACAGATGAAAACAAAATCTTATTTAGGTCTCGTTGCAATAGCGGTGGGCCTTACAGCATGTTCCAAGGAAGATATAGATATTGACAATTCCAAGGCGGAATATGATCAGATGCGCTATATCGCCGTGCAGATAGGTGCGCCTGTTAATGCGGAGACAAGAGACTTCGAGAATGGCGCTGTCAATGAAAGTTACATCAACCGTCTTGACTTCTTTTTCTATGATGCTACCGGTCATCCCACATCGACTCCGCTCTCTATGACCGAGAGCGAGATTTCAGCCAACGGCACTTTCGCACCCGATCCCAATCCCAACGGAAATAACGTGACACGCATTTATTCCTCTGTCGTGCCGGTTGCCCTCACCCAGGGCCAGAACCTTCCCTCGCAGATTATATGCGTTGTAAACGGCGTGGAGAGCGGTGTAAATGAGATAAAGACTCTTCCTTTATCAGACCTGATAGATGTGCAGAGGACTTATTTCAACAATCAGTCATGCTTCGTCATGACCAATTCAGTATATTATGGCCGTGACATAGTGACCGGACAGACCAATCAGCGGCTCTGTGCTACTCCGATCAATGCCAGCAGCCAGCTCTTCGGCACTAAGGAGGCAGCCGAGAAGGCCATAACCTCATCGACTGCCGGGGCCATAGTGGATATTTACGTGGAGCGTGTGGCGGCAAAGGTAGGTCTGACACTTGACAGCGACAATATCGAGGATTACAAACTCGAGACCATTGACGGCACCGAGGTTATCCTGAAGTTCGAGCCTAAATATTGGGCGATGAACGCTACAGACAAATCCATTTATCTGACAAAGCGCTATGGAGTGGAGTCTACTGAGGGTGCCGTGACCACCATCAACCGTCTCCCTTCGTATGATGAAATCAACCGTGCCCTTACTACGGGTGGTTTCCTCAACTGGAATGATGCCGCCAATCATCGCAGTTATTGGGGTACCTCTCCGTCATATTTCGCAAACAACTATCCCGATGTCTCCGATGATGTCAACGACCTTGTGGAGCCCTCTCACGCAGATGATTTCGAGTCAAGATATTATTCCTATAACGAACTCGTGGACCGTGCAGGCCAGGGCATCGGCAGCCAGTCGATAGCCGCCTCCGCGGAGGGGTCGTTCAGAGCAGGATACACGGGCACGCAGGAGGGTTACCAGGGTCTCAGCACCAACGGTTATATCTACACGCGTGAGACGACCGTATCGAAGGCGCGTATCAACGACGTCATCAACAGCAACCCCGCGGCAGCCGTAGCATCGGCGGTCGTTGTCGGCAAATACACCGTACAGGGTGCAGCTACTGAAAACGGTACTTTCTATATAGACCGTAATTCCGGCGAAAACGGCATATACTATTCCAAGGCGAGCGACGTCATCAAGACCCTTGCCTCCCGTCAGGCTGTAGTCTTTGAGGACAATCAGGGTAAGATAGCCTCCGGAGCCGCCGTATTTTCACTCAAACACCCGGATGCAGCCGTGCGCAGAAAGGCACAGACCAAACTGGCCGGACGTCTCGTGACACTCCAGATCACTTCACTTCCTACTGACAGACATCTGTTCTATTATGTAATCAAGGCCGACGGTACCGGAGGATATGTGGAAATATCCAACGACAACCTTGATGATGTCAATACCCAGCTCCTTTCCGTGGGATATATGGATAAGTTCGCCCAGGGACTTGCCTTCTACAGCATTCCGATCCGTCACTCCAACTGGAATGATGATTTTTATGTAAAGAAATGGACAGAGGAGGTTGAGGTTGACGGTGAGATAACTACTGTGGAGCACGAGAAGCCGGTAGGTTCCTACAATTGGGCTGCCATGACTACCGGATCACTCGGCGTCGTGCGCAACCATGTCTATAATCTTACAATCAATTCAATCACGGGTCTCGGCACGGCTCTTCGAGATCCCGATCAGCCCATTGTCCCCGCAAAGGAGGAGGCTAACCAGTATATAGCTGCCCGCCTCAATATCCTCGGTTGGAATGTAGCCAATACATGGAGTGTTGACCTTTGATGATGAACAGACCCATAAAAATATTAATTGCCATTATATCAGCGGTCATAGGGACGTTGTTCAACTCCTGCAATGTTTACGACAGTGCAGGAGACTGCTCGGTGCGTTACAGAGTGCCGTTCACCTTTACCAAGAATATCCAGAATACGGATGGATTTCCCTCGCAGGTGAGTCTCGTCACTCTGTATGTATATGATGCCGACGGTCGGCTCGTCTTTGCCGGGACGGAAGGGGGAGAGATTCTTAAGCATCCGGGATACGCAATGGAGATTGATCTTCCTCCCGGAGTCTACTCCATGCTTGCATGGTGTGAGGGTACCCCTGTCGCCTCCGACGCCACCGCGTTTGTCATAGGTGATGACGCGTCCGATATCACCGGCCTCTCGGCATACCTGCCTCTTGAAGGGAGCGACGCGGGATACCGGTTATGCGGTCGTGACATCGTTCCGCTCTTCCATGGTTATAATGCGGAAGTAGTGTTTCCGGACACTTATGGCGATGTATTGCTTCCTGCCGTCAATCTCATGAAAGACACAAATATCATCAATGTCTCACTGGAGAATATCGATGGCACGGAGATCTCGCCTGATGCGATATCGGTATATATCGAAACCGACAACGGAGAGATGAACTGGGACAACACCCTGAACGGCAACCTACCATTCCGTCATGAGCCATGGAGCGTGACCCCCTTTTCGAGTATCAGGGGGGAGCGCTCAAGGGCTACGGATGACGAGGGCGTAACACGTATCACCGGTCTTTTGTCCGAGTTTACGACCGGACGCCTGATGACAGACCGCAAACCGATTCTGGTAATTCACCGCGCCTCCGATCACAATGATATCCGTTTCGACCTCGTGCAACTCCTCTGCATGGTGCGCGGACATTATAACGGAGCTCTTACCGATCAGGAGTATCTCGACCGCATGGACTTCCACGAACTGACTTTCTTTGTGGATGAGAATCTCAACTGGTATACCGCTGCCGGAATTTCGATCAACGGCTGGAAAGTGGTGCCACCCGCCTCGGTGGACATATAGACCCGTGGAATCATGCCGCCTCGAATTTCATAAAAGTAAATTGAATGTTAGTAATCGACCGACATATCCCTTATTTCTGTCGCAGTGTGATAGCATTGGCTCTCTTACTGCTGCTCGCGTCATGCAGCAGGGAGGATGTGCTTCCACCGGATGACGGTGAAGAGAGCAGCGATTACGTCACGTTGGAATTTACGATGCTTACGCGTAATGGCGCGACAGACCCGTTGTCTCGTGCCGGTATTCCTGCACCCCCAAATCCGGAGACGGGTTCCGGAGCGGAAAATTACCTCGATCTGGAAAATCTCGTATTTCTTCTTTTTGACGGTCAGCAGAAAATGCTTCGCGCATTCTCGCCGGAGATTTCGGTTTTGAGCGGTGGATCGGCCCCATACGTGAAATATAGCGTGAAGACCTTCCTTCATGACAAATATTTCCTCCATGCCACGGATGAATACATCACGTTTACCATAGTGGCGCTGGGCAATCATGCCGGTCTGTCTCCGGACAGCTTCAATTACCATATAGGGCAGGAACTCCGTGAAATATTTGATGCTGAAAAGGTCGGAACTTTCGCGATTCCGGTCAGCAACAACATCTCCGGTACGTGGGTGCCTGCAATAGCACCTTTCTCCGGACAGGACTCAGGACATATCCCGATGGCCGGTATGCAGACTTTCACTGTCACGACGGCGGCATTGAAAAGCAGCACGCCTGACAGACCATATAAATTGTCGGAAGGTGTCTCGGCCAGATACATCAATATGCTGCGTGCGCTCGCCAAGATTGAGATAATTGACAACATGCCTCCTCTGACTGCTGACGGTGATGGCTATGAAATAGAGAGAGTGGAACTCGTGGGGCATGCTACACGAGGGGCTATTCTCCCGAATTTCAGCGAATGGTCAGCTACCCTTGAGACGCAATATGTCAGCAGACCCTCAGTGCCGGTCTCTTCGGAATATCGCGGTGCAACCCCGGTCAGCGGTCTGGCAACTGCGCAGACGGACGACGACGCAGTGATAAATTTCTTCACGGATTCCGATGCTGCCGAGGCGCGCGGCGACGGCTGCAGCGTGCATTCATGCTACATTACGGAATATGACCCTGATAAGAACGGGGCAATACCTGATATGTGGATGAGAGTCACTGTAAAGTCACACCTTACAGGCAAGACCACCCAATTCCGTCTTGAAGCCGCTCCGTATAGCGACGGGAGACCGGGTGAGCCATTGAAGATACTGCGCAACAACATCTATCGCTATGTCATAACCGGTGCTAATGAAATAAGTCTTGATATCCAGCCTTTTGCCAATAAGGAACTTTCATTCGGATTCGGTCTGTTGAGAGACACGCGGGGCGACCTCATGGTCTTACCCGACAAGGATGGTAATTATCCCGACTATTTTATCAATTTTCTGGAGAAACAAGGGCATCCGAAGGTAGAAGATGTGTATGGGCACCCGACGGATGAGGATATCGAACTCACCGACGGCGATTATTACGCGATAGTGGTCGGTGAGAACGAGGAGATGTCTCAGGCCTCGTTATGGGTGAAGGATGCCGCAGGTTGTCATGTGCTGTCAAATTTGGGTTCTGAAGATGACTCTCAGTCATGTATGGCGCGGCTTGTCGAGTCCTTTTACAATAATACGGAATCTGAAAAATTCTATAAGGACAAATTCGGCTACCGGAGAGTGTATCATTTCAATAACCACAATTCAATAGTGCGTCATCCGAAGCGGGATAATCTGCTGTTCTGCCTTATAGAAAACTTTCATCAGTCAGGCGAGACACGTCGCTATTTTGAAGTGGAATCATGGGATGACACTTCGTCTACGGGGTGGATAGTGACTAAGGATGAGGCCGGCACTGAGACCGGATTTCAGAAAATAACTTCAGAAGGTACTCTCGGGGAGACCGTTCCCCTGAATTAAGATATAGGATGAAGAGAACTGAGAAATTATTAGATATATTGCAGATCTTCCTATTGCTTCTTGTGACAAGTTGCAGGGATGACTTTTTCAGCAATTTCGGCAATCCCGACGAGGAAGGCATCGCTGTCGTGGAGCTTGAGGCGGCATTCTCTCCCTTTGCCGGCGGCAACATGACCAGAGCCTCCCGTACCGCGCCGCCGAGAGGGTATAATGACATTTCAGATTTTGTAATCCTTACCTTTTCCGCCGAAGACCTTAAACTTGTGGATATATGCGAGCCGCGCTATTATGAGGTGAAGGATGAGGCTCGCACAGATGCCGATGCGAGCAATAACTCTTCTGCCGAGTCCAAGACCAAATCCATATCCAACATATCTTACCGCATACCGCACGGCACTTATTATATCGTGGCCGTCGCCAATTACGGCGACTATAAGAGTCAAGAGGACGGAAGTGTAACAGTCAATAAATCATCCTTGTCACGTCTGGAGGAAAACCCCGATTTTGAGATCGGCAAGTTTACACTTGATGACCTGCGCTCCCTGCGCGTAGGTTGGGATACGGATGAATACGCCAACAACCGCGCGATGCTCGGATATTTCACACAGCCGGATGCGGCAGTGCCGACAGCCGAAAGAGGATTCGAGACCGTGACCATCGACCGTTCAAACCTGCGGCTGAGGGCATGGATGCGCAGATGTGTGTCGAAGATAACCGTGGAATTTGACGGCTCGTCGCTTTCCGAAAACGTCAGCATATTCATCAAGGATATCAAGGTATGTGATCTTGCGGCGGATTGCACTCTCGGTTTCGGCAGCCCCTCTTCAGATGATGAGAATGCGGTTGATTTCAATAATCATCCGTCAGACAGTAACGACCTCATATCTACGGACGGAGCATATATAGAACTCGGCAAGGGGAGTTATTATCCTGACTGGCCCTGTATCACCAATAAGTCGCCATATCTGCTTGAAGATGATGGCAGGACACGCCGCAACATGCATACCGAGGATGCCGAGTGTCTTTACTTTTATGAGAACATGCAGGGCGTGAAGGAGGGATATGACCGTTCGCCTGTTCCCGATCTGATATCCGGTGGTGTCACCCAGGGTTATAATGAGAAGGATGGAGTGCCTTACGGCACATACGTTGAGGTGACGGCACATTATGTTTCTGAGGCTGACAATGATATTTATGAGGAGGATATAAAATATCGCTTCATGCTCGGCAAGAATGCGACCGACAATTTTGATGCCGAGAGAAATTATCATTACAAACTTACCTTGAGTTTCAACGGTAAGGCCAATGAATATCACTGGCATATCGACTATGCCAGACAGGATGGTTTCAAGGTGCCGAATCCCTGGTATGTCTCCTACGTTTATAATCATGATGCCTATCTCCCCTTCGACCTTGATATCCCTTCAGACTGGGAGGTGGTGGACATGAAAGCTAAGATTGTCACCAATCCATGGTTTCCCACCACGGTCAGCACAGGTGAAGGATATGACTCTGAGCTGACAGACCCCGACTATGTCATTACACCCGAGACTCCGGCCGGTGACGAAGGCTATCCATATCAGGGAGGTGACAACAAATATACGGGCAACGGTTTCCTGTCGCTACGGGCACCGAGCGGAGAGACGGTCCTCACAGACACTTACGCCGGTGTGACATGGTTCGGCTATAACGTGGCGGGAGCAAATAAAGTGAACCAGAATTATTTTGACGGCAAGAGCGCCGGCGTAGATTCCGATGGCAGGGCTGTCACACCCGTAAATCATGGAGAACGTATTATTTTCGAGAACGGAAGTGTGTCGCTTGACGGCAGTGAGCGGGAACGTATATCCGTACAGAGAAATCAAGAGACATATTCCATAAGCATCCCCTTGTTTACGCGCGAAAAGGCATTGATAAAACAGACCGGGTATTCGGGCAACAATCCCTTCGTCGGATATCAGCGTGTCGCGAAGATCGAACTTCATGCCACAACGAGAAACAAGAGTGATCACAGTCAGACGAAAGAATATACGGCCAAAGTCAACGTCGTGCAGGTGAGGCGCGTGGTCAATCCTAACGGCGTATACCGGAGCAGTGGCAATTTCGAGCCGTTTCACGTCAACCTGAAATACCTTACATCCGAGAGGGCTGACGGAGTCTTCACCTCCATCTGTTCACGCGGTCCGTGGATGGCGGAGATTTTGGGAGACAACAACTTCATCACTCTCGACGGCAAACAGCGTGTGTCGGGCTCCTCACGCAGTGAGATAGACTTCACAATCAAGTTCAACCGTATGGCGGGAAAGGGGAACAAGAATGCCATAATACGTATAAAATATCATAACTATACCTGTACTCATCTTATCTTTGTAAGGCAGGGCTATGATGCACAGGCCATATGTGACGGCGGACCCGTATACAACAATCCCAATGCTCCCGCTACTGTGTGGAACACTTTCAATATGGTGGCAGGTGACAGGATGGCTGACGACCCGCGTGATGAGGGCTCGATGTTCAAGTATGGTAATGCCGACTATGCTATATCCTCAGTCGACAATATATATAAGGATAATTCGGGTAAACCCATATTTTACGAGCAGACACGTACCGGTTTCGTGCCTCATGAGACACTCACCCTTCTTAATTCAGACGGGAGTGTAAATCCGGCTGCCAACAAATGGACCTCCTTCGGAATGAAGGCCGGCGGATTCGGTAATGCGCGGAATGCCGACAATTCAGAGATGGAAATAGCGCATGCGGCCACAATGCGCGATTTCGAGCAATTATATCTCACCAAGTATGTGGAGTTCGGGTACGGAGTGCTTTACGCGGACGGAGCCACCACCACTCAGTCTTCACTTGATATGGTAAACGGCTGGTATCGTGATGACACGTCGCCTGACAAGAATAAGAAGGGGATGCGCGGCATATTCGCCTATTATTGGAATCCGGATAATCCCGGTCATTATTGCAACGCTAAGAATATCTTCCTGCCTATAGGCAGATCAGGATACGGTCACAGAAAAAATGACCGCGAGGAGACGAAAAATAACGGCAAGGGCATTCTGAGATATGCCGCGCGCTGTATGCCCGCAAAAGATTACGGCGGCGTCTATACGACGTTCCAGCATGTATCTCCTCTCTTTGAGTTTCTATACCGACGCATGGGCGCCATATATTGGGCACGCAAGGAGACGCCTATAGGTCAGTATCTGGTGTGGAACGGTCAGACTGTGATTGAAAACGGCGGCGCGGCCGGCATTGACCTCAATTACTTCACGTTCGATGTCAACGCCATCAACATGAACGCCCTGAACGACGGAAACGACGCCTGCTTCGTCCGCACCGTCAAGCGCAGCGCCGAGCAATAATTCGCGCGGCGGAACGGAATATTTGAATATAAACTGTGAGATAATATGATGAGTTTAAGAAATTTTGCTGTATGTTGCCTTGTGGGTCTCGTGTCGGGAGTATCCGCGGAGGTAAGGTATGCCGGGGGTGACATCTCCCTGCTGCCGGAGTATGAGAATGCCGGCGCTAAATACCGTACGCATGACGGCCGGCCGATAGCCGACGTGCTGCAGTATTGCAGAGAGGAGGGGATGAACGCCATGCGCGTGCGCCTATTCGTAAATCCTGATGATTATCAAGGCGCAGACAAAGACCCGAATACGTGTCAGACCCTTGAATATATCACTCCGCTATGCAAGCGTATCAAGGATGACGGCTATGCACTGATGCTCGACTTTCATTATTCCGACACATGGGCTGATCCCGCCAAGCAGTGGACGCCCAAAGCATGGGAGGGACTGAGCGATGAAGAGTTGTATCAGAGGATCTATGACTACACCAAAGAGTGTCTGCAGACCCTCAATGCCGCCGGCGCCACGCCCGACTTCATCCAGACCGGCAATGAGATAAGTTACGGAATGCTTTGGGGAGCCTATGGCACACCGGAGACCGACCTGAAGAAGGTGAATGCCGGAGGAAAGAATTACTGGGACCGCCTGTGCAAATTGCTCAGTCAAGCCATCAAGGCATGTCGCGAGGAGTGTCCGCAGGCAAAGATAGTGCTGCATACCGAAAGAGTGGCCGATATCAAGGCCACCAACGAATTTTATCGCCAGATGAAGAGTCATAACGTTGACTATGAGATAATAGGACTCAGTTATTATCCCTATTTTCACGGTAAATTGAGCGTGCTGGAGAAAGCTATCAAGAATATAGAGACCTATTACAGCGACAAGGAGGTAATGATTGTCGAGACGGGATATTCTTACAAGTGGGAGGTGCCGGGTACGAACCAGCCGACAGACTATCCGCTCTCGGATGCAGGTCAGAACCAGTTTGCCAAAGACCTCGTGTCGATGCTTCTCGAGCACCCGATTGTGGACGGTCTCTTCTGGTGGTGGATGGAATATAACGCTTACGGCACAACGCTGGGCAACTGGTATAACGCACCTCTTTTCGACAGCACAACCGGCAAAGCCTGCTCCGCTCTGACCACAATAGCCTCCTTTGCCACAGACGGCAGCGGAGTGATCACCCTTCCGCAAGAGCCGACCGAAGATGAAACCGACGGTTGGTATAACCTAAGCGGAGTGAAGGTAAAGACCCCTGACGCTCCCGGCGTGTACATCAACGCTGGTACCGGACGCAAGGTCATAAAGTGAAAAGTTTTGGATAAAACGAAATATTTTTCTAAATTTGTAAAAAGTTTTCATTATAACGAAAACATTTTAAGATTTAAGGAAAATTTTTAGATATGGAGAATACGCCTGCCATTATAAAAAGGCCTATATATTTAAATAGGTTGATTCCATACGTAGGAAAGAATCTAATAAAGGTTCTTACCGGTCAACGTCGTGTCGGCAAGAGTTATATTCTCAAAAGTATTGCGCAATATATCAGAGAAAAAGATATAGAAGCGAATATTATCAACATCGACCTTGAGGATTTTGCTTTCTCCCATATCACTGATGCAAAGTCACTTCATGATGAGGTAAGCGCCCGGCTTAAAGAGGGACAGAAGAATTATATATTCATCGATGAGGTGCAAGAGGTGGAGGATTTTGACAAAGTGATTCGTTCACTCAATCTTGATCCTGCCAATGACATTTATATTACCGGTAGCAATTCGAAGATGTTATCTTCTGAAATGGCATCAAGGCTCGCCGGCAGAAGGATAGAGCTGCAAGTACATCCTCTCTCTTACAAGGAGTTTCTTGAATTTCATAAAATGGAGGATTCAGACACATCACTGACAGAATATTTGCGATTTGGAGGAATGCCTTATCTTGTGAATTTGCCGGAGAGGTCTACCTGGAATGAATATATTGCCGGAATAACCGATGCGGTGGTTTATCGCGACATCGTGACACGTCATTCTTTGCGCAATAACGAATTTCTTCAGCGGTTGTTGCTATTCTTAGCCGACAATATCGGGCAGATTTTTACAGCCAAAAAAATTGCCGATTATCTTAAATCCCAACGTCTATCCACTACAGTAGGGAGCGTACTCTCATACGTCGGATATGCAGAAGAAGCATTCATAGTGAGTAAGTCAAGAAGATGGGATATCGAAGGAAAGCGTTTCTTTGAAATAGGGGAGAAGTTCTTTTTCGAGGACCTTGGCATACGAAATTC
>CAYVZJ010000059.1:0-13734 GCA_964456155.1 uncultured Sangeribacter sp. | reverse complement strand
TTTAGTTCCTTACAGCTGTTTTGTGTCTTATATAGTGTCCAAAATGAGAAAGATATTTAAAAAAATTTAAATATAAAAAAAAGGGTGCTATAAAACACCCTTTGGACTTTTAATTAGTTTTGCACGTACGCACCCTCAAATGAACCCTGGAAAGTACCCGCGACCGTATAGCTGCATACGCATTTCGTCAGCATGTCTCCGGCACTCTGAAATGAGAATTTATTGAAAATATAGTTCTTGTATTCGGTCACGCCATCTGATTCAAGCACCTTAGGTATTACATTCTCTCCGGTGATCTCATATCCGTTGCGGTTAAATTTGACCTTCAGACCTGTAAGGCATACGGCAAGGAGAGTGGGAGCCGGCGGCGCGAATTTGGCATTATAGATCACAAGGGTCGCCGAGGTAAGGTCATCCGAGAAAACGACGCGGTAAATCGACTCCTTGTAAGAGAAGCTCTGTCCGGGAGCGCCGGGCATCGAGAAGTGGGTCACGGTCTCACCGGCGAAATACATGTCCTGACCGAAAGTCTTCACCTCATACTCGGTGCCGACATTATATTTGAGTCCCACGCAGGTGTTAATCGGTGTGACTCCTACAATTCCGGGAACGACTGTCGGATAATAATAGAAAAGGGTAGACTCAAAACCGGTGAGGCCCGTCACTGCCGTGCCGTCGCTCATACTACCGTTGCCGCTGAAATTTCTGACATATCCGGATGTGGATATCTTCTCCGAGAACTTCATCGGATCGCTTGTCAGACTTATGGATTTACCGCCGATGTTCATAGCATCAGAGGTGATAGTAGCCGTACCGTTGCCAATATGATAAAGCACCTTATAATTCACCTTGCTCTGCGCTGTGACGGGTGCATCCGCGTCAGCAGGGATTACAAGGTTGCACAACGAAACGTTAAAATACTGTTGGGAATTATTATCCATGTTACAACTGCCCATTAAAGCAGAAAGCAATACTGCAGAGGCAGTCAAAAAAGTATTCCTTATCTTCATTTTCAATTATATTTCTTTGGTACACGTTACGGAAGGAAGTCGCTCGACTCTCCTCCAATGTTTTGCAAAGATACAATATTGTTTTGTAATGGCAAAATGCGCAGCCTATATATTGACCGAAACCGACACACCGAGAGTAAGAGGCACGTTGCGCTGGAAGAATTCATTTCCCATCGAAAGGAAATAAAAAGTCTTGTAATCGGTATCGGTCAGATTGTTGCCCCACAACTCCACGCTCCATTTCGGGGCGTTGAATGAGACGGAGGCATTGAGCAGGGCATAAAAGGGTTGGCAAAGAGTATTGGCCTCGTTCCACCATATATCGCCCGTAGCGGTGCAGCCGGCTGATATCTGGATGACGTTTCTTCCGAGCCAAGAGCCTCGGATATCATAGACACCACTGACATACAGAGTATTAGAGGGAGCATACGGCAGGCGTTTGCCGGCATAGTTTTCCCGTCCGTTATCAAACTTGACAAACCGTGCATCCGTAAAACCGTAATTTGCGATAAATTGCAGAGCGGACAGTGGCCGATAAGACACACTGATTTCACCTCCGAGGCTTCTCGTCTTTCCGGCATTTGTCATCATACGCCCCGTGGTCTGACCTTCGGGGAAGACAGTAAGCTGCTGGTCGCGACAATCTATATAGAAAAGGCTTATATCTGCCGTAAGCGGAAATTGAGTGAAGTCGAAATGACCGCCTATCTCGTAGGTCATTGATTTTTCCGGCTTGTAGCCTACGACATCATCCACATCGTACTGCGAGCCGAGACCCATCACCTGCATCAGTTTCTGCTGGAGCACGTCGCTGAACATCTGGGTATTAAATCCACCGGCCTTATATCCGCGTCCTACAGAGGCATAAACATTACAGCCGGTCAAAGGCAGGTCGTATAATGCGGTAAACTTAGGCAAGACCATCAGATACTGCCTGTGCATCTTGCCCCGCTCGTCAAGATTCACGGAGGCCACACGCTCCGGAGTCAGACTTTCAAACTGCGGGGGCGTCTCCCCGGTCGGATTGCTGTAAATCGTATAAGACGTGCGGCAATAAGAGTTGTAGCTGAGATTTACACGCTCGAAGTCAAGCCGGAGACCGGCTGACAGGTGCCATCTTCCGAGATCAAAATCCGACTGGTGATATACGGCGATACCCCCTGACGGCATTATGAAATCGCTGTTTAGCGTAAATGCGTCGTCATTCCACCTTATCGGATAATACTTGTTGGCCTTGTTACGGTTTGCCACTATCAGATTGGCAATACCGGCCTCCTTGAAGGTGACAGGCGCCTCCATATTCAGATGACGGTAAAACGCATACATTCCGACAAGCCATCTGTACTTGCCGGCAAGCTTTCTGCCGCGCAACATTACATCCTCCGTAAGAGCCGTCTCCCGTTTCTTCTGCATCAGGGTAAAATAGGGCACCGGCAGAAAGTCCTGGTCGAGGGTCATGTTGTCGTTGATATGCTGCAGTGAGGTGACGGAGAGCAACTCCATCTCCCCTATCCTTGCCCTTACCGTGAGTCCGTCAGTCAGCAGGAAGCGACGGTAAAAGCATGTGTCATCGTAGGAGATAAGTCCCGTGGCAGCCGACTCATAGGGATAACCGCCCTGACGCAGCAGGGAAGAGAAAAGCACGTTCGTCAGAGTCACCTTCGAGGATGGCTGCCAATGCAGGCGGAGACGCAGCAAACCGCTGTTCTCTTTGTCAATCCTCTTTCCGTCGTGTTCGTTTATGAAGCGACCGTCGGAATGCGTGAAGCCGGCCGACGCGCTCATGCCCGTGAGGGAATTGAATTTATGATACCATCCGGCGTGAGCCTTTACGGTATTCCCGGAAGAATATGTCGCCCCGAGCCGCCAGCCCTGAAATGACATGGGAGAGAGCGTACGGATGCTTATGAGGCCGGTCATCGTATTGCGTCCGAACAGGGTGGACTGCGGACCGCGCAGCATCTCTATGGATTCGATATCTGACATCTCGAAATCATAAGCATCCTTATTGAGCAGCCCCACGTTGTCAATGTTCAGTCCTACGGCGGGCTGGTCCATCCGCGCGCCGATGCCCCGCACATAGATGGAGGATGTGATACGCGAACCATAGTCCGGTATGAAGAAATTGGGCACCATCAGTGATGCTCCCTTCACGTCTGTTATATTGTCACGTTCTATATCCGCTTCACCTATTATGTTTCCGCTCACGGGCATCTCGTTGAGCGAGCGCTGCTGCTTGACAGCCACTACATCAAGTTCTTCAAGCATCCGGTAGACGGTATCATTGGCCGTCACCGGTACGGGTCTTCCATTTTCGGAAAGCGATGAAGACTCGGCGCCGTAAGCGGAGGCTGCCATAAGAGACATTGCAGTGACAGAGAATGCTGCAATCCTTATTCTCAGACTCCGTTTGCAAAAAACAGCAGATGCAAAATCAATAAAACACCAACGTATTCTCTTCATATCTTGCAAAATTAATAAAATTAGTTCGATATATGCCAATTTCAGTAGTTGACATAAAAGAAATATCCGGAATTGGTATTATATTTGTAACAATAACGAGGGTGTCCGACTCCGAATGACATAAAACCCCATTCTGCGACATTCCCGAATAGACAACTAACCATTTAAGACCTCCCTGCATAACAATTTTTGTGGAAAGGAAGTCCAAGATCAAAACAGTACAAATACACATGAAAAGGATAAACTTACCGATACTTTTCGGGTGTCTTTCATTTTTGGCCGTTCCCGTCAGCGCACAGTCATTCCATGCCGGTGATGTAGTCTGGCCGGAAACTGCCGATTTCGCCAAAAATGTAAGCAAGTGGCAAAAAAATCACAGTATTTCCGAAGATGATAATTTTTTCATATCAAGAGTAAGGCCGAGACTTCGTTTCCGGAATGCCGCCACGCAGGTGAACCCACTGCTGGTGGAGGGGGTGAATGACAAGCGTCTCTGTGCATGGCTTCCGATAAACATCATCAAATCCGACTCGAAGCGCAACAGCCTGCCCACGGGAGAATTCGATTCGGAATGCTTCACCATGTGGAGTTATGTGGACCACTGGGGCAACTGGTCCGCCCCTCTCGGCGCCATTCCGGGCAACTTCACGGATGTGGCACATAAAAACGGGGTGACTGTTTCTTCCCTGGCATCAATACCCTTCGGTGTCATCTCCTCACAATGGTCAGGCACCCTTGACGCGATAGCATCCCTCAATGCAGATGATGTAGCGCCGATGCTCGTGTACTATGGTGCCGACGGCATTGGCTACAATTCCGAATTTTCCGGTTATCCTGCCGCTAAACTGGCCAAAATAAGGGATTTCCACACCGGATTGATCAAAAATATCAATCAACTGTATGACAGAGTGACTCCGGGTTATGATATGGCGGAAAACCTTTGGTATGACGGCACCACGACAGATGGTGAAATTCTATTTGACCGCGGACTTGGAAGCCATAATGTCGGCAACTGGGGAAGCAAGGGCGAGGAACGCACATCCCTGTTTTTCAATTACAACTGGAACAACGCAGACCTGCTGCAGCGCTCCGTGGATAATGCCCGCTCGTTGGCCGCAGACCGCAGTCCCCTGTATCTCTACTGCGGCATCAACCTGCAGGGTGGAGAGCCGCGTACAACAAAGCCTACATGGAGCGTGATGAAGGACTTCCCTGTTTCAATCGGACTTTGGGGGGCGCACTCAGAAAATATGTTCTGGCAAAGCCGCACTGATAAAGGCCAATCCGCCCTCATGCGTCAGCAGACCTATCAGTCACGGCTCGAACAGTGGTTCAGCGGCGGTCGCTACAACCCCGTGGATCTTCCCGGGATATCTCTTGCCACGCGCTGCGAGACGGAGGACGCCTCCTTCCACGGCATGGCCACCTTCATGTCGGCGCGTTCTTCACTCAGCTGGGACTTAAATCAGACTCCCTTCATATCCTGCTTCAATGTAGGCAACGGACGCTTCTTCAACTGGAGAGGACACCGGGAGAATGACAATGAATGGTATAACATCGGCATACAGGACTATATGCCGACATGGAGATGGTGGCTCACGACTGATCTTCTGGGCCGTGACGCTTCGGGAGCAGTCCGCAGCCTGACCCCCTCCTTTACATGGGAGGATGCATGGCTCGGAGGTTCCTGTCTGAGAATCACCGGATCCGCCTCCGGGGCATACCTTCATCTATTCAAGACCTCGTTTGAGTTAAACGGCTCAGAGACCATATCGATACGATACAAAAATTCAGGTTCTCCGGAAGGCGTCTCCCTGATAGGCACCCTCGAGGGGTCTGAGGATAAGGTCGCCATACGTCTTTCTTTGCACAAAAGCGATGAGACAGACGCCAACGGCTGGAGAAAGGCCGAGATGAAACTCCCGGAGGCTGCACGTGACTCACGGCTCGCACTCCTTGCTCTGGAGTTTGTGAATTGTGACGGCATAGACTTGAAGATAGGAGAGATATCCATTGACAGAAAAAACGCAGCCACTCCCGTAATGCCGGAGATAACGTCTGTAAAGTCGCTGCGCAACACCTATTCGGGCATCGATGGCAAGATCATCTTCAATGTGCCCAACGCCAAGGCTCCGGGAGAGGCGTGCTACAATGATGATGTCAATATCTCGATGTTCAAGATATACTCTCAGGAAGAGGGTAGCGAACCGTCCCTGCGCGGTGCCACCACATCATGGGCGGCCCTCAGTTATGCCACTCCTTTTGCCGGCAACGAGGAGGGTGTAGGAAAAATTCGCTTCGGCGTGTCGGCAGTCGGCCTTGATCTTGAAGAGGAGACGCCCATTGCATGGAGCGACTGGATCGACTCCGGAGAGAGGATATACAGTGACGACATCACCGCTGACAAATCCACCATCACTCCCGGCGACTCGTTCACTCTCAGGGCGATAGACCCGAAACGCAGGTTTGAGTGGCTCATCACCGAGAGAGGCAATGCAGAGGCGAGAATAGCAGGCAGCGACGGCTACTGCAACGAATGGAGGGTAGACGGCATCTCCGACATGGGGGTATATGACCTCTACGTATGGAAACCCGGCGTTACAGAGCCGACGCTTTACCGTGGCTATATATCCGTCACGGATCCGGCACGCGGAAGAGTGCCGGAGATACTTACCCTGACCGCAAACGGCAATGATACGGAGGCAGAGGTAAAAACAGATGAGGAAGTCAAGCTTGTCTACACCGGCAGTCCAGCCGACGGCATCCGCTCCCGCGGACTTAAGATAGATGAAAATTCATTCGGCATACGTTTAGGCGATGTTCTTGAAAGCGGCGACCAATCCTTCTCCATCGCCGGCTGGATGAAGGTGGAGGAATATCCGGGAGCAGTCAACTGGATAGACGTGGCCCGCAGAGACGGTGAATGGCCGCGCAACAACTGGGGATGGCTATGGACATCACTGAATCCCGACGGTTCGATACAGAATTATGACCAGGATTATTCGCCGGCGGATAAAGGTGCCACGACACGATGCCTGAGATATACATTTGGAGAAAAGGGTGAACCCGTCTTCAACAAAAACCAATGGAATCACTTCGCAATGGTGTTTGACCGTAATAAGGATAACGCCCGCACTCTGCTCTACATAAACGGCAAGTTGATGGAAAGCAGTTGGCGTTATTATTACAGCACCGATTACGCCGAGCGTGAGAACCTGCGGGCATCCGGCACGACACTTGACCCCGTTCCGGCATTTAAAAATATTGATCTTGACAATTACATCATCATAGGCGGCACTCGACGTCCGGGTCGAGGACATGGAGGTCTGGGCTTCACCGGAGTGCTCGACGACATCGAGATATGGAACAGGGCCATGACGGAAGATGAGGTGGCCTGCTCATTTGCCGGCAATGATTCAGACAACCTTCCTGACGGCGTCGCCGCATTCTTCGACTTCGAGACCGCTCCCCGACAAGACCTTATGCTGGAGGCTAAAGGAAGCCGGCCGCAGGCAAAAGCGGGGTATTTCCAACTGCGTAATTCCTCGGGTGCTGAAGGTCAGTCCACGTATGAATTCCTGCCGCCTGCCTTTACATCCGGTTCGCCGTTTATCGAAGGCAAGACTTACGGCATAAAGACAGTGCCTGAATGGAATCTCTACGGCGGCACTCTGAAAAGCAGTGAAGGCAACGATACCGGGGGCTCTTCGTCAGTGGCCTTCTCCGACAGTGGCATACACAAAGTCTCACTCACCCTTACCAATGACCTCGGGAGTGACACAAGGACATTCGACTGCATACATGTCTCGACCGCTACCATGAAAGAGACGCTCGAGGACAATCTTCAGGAAGTGAACGTCTGCGGCAATGATGTGATCCTGACCACGGACACATCCGGAGAATACCGTATCTCGCTGTATGATCTTCAGGGCGGCCTCCTTCTCAGCCGCAGCCTTTCCGTAGAGTCAGGGGGCCGGCATATATTGCTGACGCTTCCGGGCAAGGGCATGTATGTGCTTGCTCTTCAGTTTGAAGGAAAGAAACAATCGGGATATAAACTCATCTGCCGTTGACATGCCGCGACATTGTGACCGGCTTTAAAATAAATAAGGCTATATGAAATCGATACGTGAATTATTCCGCATAGGCACGGGACCCTCTTCCTCTCATACTATGGGTCCTCGTCAGGCTGCAGAGTTATTTTTGCAGTCTCATCATAATGCGAAAGGTTTTGAGGTAATACTATACGGTTCTCTTGCTGCCACAGGCAAGGGGCACATGACCGATGCTGCAATCATTGATGTGCTGTCAAAATCGGATATGCCGGTAAAGATTGTCTGGAAACCGGATGTGTTTCTCCCCTATCATCCCAATGCGATGACCATCAGTTCGCTTGATGAAATTGGGTTCCCGACAGACAGCCAGACATATTACAGTGTGGGTGGCGGAGCGATAGATATCGAGGGTCACCCGCACGAGGGCTCGCCGGAGATATACAGTCTCGACTCCCTGAGCGAGATCATGCAATATTGCGAGGAGACGGGCCGCACGTACTGGGAATATGTGGAGCAGTGCGAAGGTCCGGGGATATGGGATTACCTGCATGAGGTATGGGAGGCGATGAAGGCTGCCGTGGAGCGCGGCCTGAACAAGGAGGGGCGACTTCCCGGTCCGCTCAACCTGCAGCGTAAGGCCAACAGTTATTACGTCAAGGCGGGGGGCTATCGCGACAATCTTCGTTCGCGCGGACGTGTCTTCGCCTACGCACTGGCGGTGAGCGAGGAGAACGCCTCCGGCGGTACGATCGTCACCGCGCCCACATGCGGATCCTGCGGTGTCGTGCCCGGTGTGCTGTATCATCTCTGGAAAAGCCGTGAATTTCCGGAGTCTCAGATGCTTCATGCGCTCGCCACGGCGGGATTGTTCGGCAATATCGTGAAGCAGAACGCCTCTATATCAGGCGCCGAGGTCGGTTGTCAGGGAGAGGTCGGCGTGGCATGCGCCATGGCGGCGGCGGCTGCCAGCCAGATTTTCGGCGGTTCGCCGGCACAGATAGAATATGCGGCTGAAATGGGTCTCGAGCACCACCTCGGCATGACATGCGACCCGGTATGCGGACTCGTGCAGATACCCTGCATAGAGCGGAATGCCTACGCGGCGGCCCGCGCACTGGACGCCAACATATATGCCAGTTTTACCGACGGCAACCATCGCGTCTCCTTCGACCGACTTGTGGAGGTCATGAAGCAGACCGGCCATGACCTCCCCTCTTTGTATAAGGAGACGGGCACAGGTGGTCTTGCCAAAGGCTACACACAGATGAAGCGCGGGAAATAGACCCTCGCGGCAATATCTGAATTGAATTATCCGTAATGTGATGATACTATGAGTGATTTCAAGATATACACGTTGGGTTGCGGATCTGCAAAACCGACAGTGCGACATCAGCCTTCCTCTACGGTGGTCGATTATCGCGGCAACCTGTATATGGTAGACTGCGGCGAGGGGGCGCAGCGGGCCTTTCAGCAAGCCCGGCTGAAGTTTTCCCGCCTCAACCATATCTTCCTGACCCATCTTCACGGCGACCATGTGCTCGGTCTGCCGGGACTCATCGGCACACTCAGCCTGCAGCAGACCGGCGGAACGCTCACGATACATACCTTTGAGGACGGCCAAAAGATACTCTCCCAGATCTTCAATTATTTTGACCGTGAACGCACGTTTGAAATACACTGGAATATCCTCGACCCCAAAATCGAGCAGACGGCGTTGGAGACCAAAAACCTCATAGTGCGTACCATCCCGCTACGCCACAAGATTCCGGCTGTGGGATATGTTTTTGAGGAGAAGGCATCCACACGTCATCTCAACAGGGAAATGGCCGATTTCTACGGTGTGCCGACATACATGTTCAACAATATCAAGGCGGGAGAGGATTTCGTCACTCCCGACGGTGTGACAGTTCCCAATTCGCGACTTACCACAGCCCCCACTCCCCCGCGCAGCTACGCCCACATCTCGGACACTGCATATATACCGGAATTGGCGGAGAAAATCAAGGGGGTCAACCTGCTTTTTCACGAGACAACATATCTCGAAGACCACGCGGCGGATGCCTCGGCACGTGGACACTCCACGGCGGCACAGGCGGCGATGACAGCTCGCGATGCCGGCGCCGGAAGGCTGCTCACCGGGCATTACTCATCGCGATATAATGATGAGCAGGGGTTTGTGCGGGAGGCTAAACAATATTTCCCTCATGTGATACTTAATAGGGAGGGACTGGTTACGGAGATTTAAACACACCTTCCCCAGAATTTGAAACATCGCGTAGCGATGGGGATTGTTCTCCGGGCATTTAATAAAAAAATGGAGGGTGTGGCTTCATTTTGAGCCACACCCCCATTTTTTGCCAATTATTATTTCTGATCAGAAGAGAAGCTTGCCGGAGGTCGCGCCCTTTGCGTTCTCTACTTTCACGATTACCAAACCTGAGAGGTCGGCGCCGTTTACATTCAGTGAATTGCCGGCTACCGTGTAACGGCCGATCATCATGCCCTCTACAGTCCAGAGAGTCACTACACTGCCGTCAGCAGCATTTACGACGATAGTGTCACCGTCGCGGCCTATTGAAGCCACGTCTGCACCAACGTTCTTCACGCCGCTGGCTGTAGAGAAGTCGGCAGCCTCCATATTGTCGGAACCTACGATCGGGCAGGTAGACTTGCCATTGACGGTGCTGTTGCGGAATACGAGCACTACGATTTCCGTATTCTCCCAGTTTTTCACCGTCTGGGGCACTTCGAAAGTTATGGAATATTGCTGAGGTTCGTCGGCTACCCATGACGCACCGAGTTTCTGACCATAGAAATCGGGATAGATGCCGCGGGCCACATGGTCATACACCATCATGTCGAAGGGTATTATGGAGCGGCCCAGTTCGCCGCCGGCAAGATATTTTTTCATATAAGGCACGAGCCATGCGCCGTATTGGGAAACGATGAAGGCCTCACCCTGTGTGGCGTATGCGTTCTCCTGATTGTATCCGGAGTTGTTGCCGGTCACCTTATTTTCCATAAGCACTACAGCGGCGCTCAGATCGATGCCCTGACCGGTGTATGCATTTCTAACATCAAATTTGACAGTCACTTCCTTACCGTGCATTGTCTCCCCTTCGCTCAGCAAGGGCTGTATGACGTCTACGACTTCAGCCTTATTGTAAGATTTCTGAGCTATCTGTGCCTCAAACTGTGATTTCACAGTGGGCTGCAGACCGGAAGTGTTACGGTTGAACATTGCCTGAGGTAGGCCGGTGTAGGCATTGAGGTCCATGAGTTTGGACACATACTCAGCCACGCCCTCGTTCATCGGGTCATAATAATTCACCACGCCGTGGATGCCGATGGAGATAGACTTACCCTGTGTCTCCGTGCCGGGATATGTGTCATGATAATACTCCATCGCCGCTGTGCCTGACGGGCAAAACTGACAGCCGGTAGCAGTGAGTTCCTCGACAACTACATTGGAGAGATATTCTATCTCGGGCACGCCTATCGAGCCTAATACTACAGAAGTCAAGGCACCCTCGTAATCGGGAGTGATTTCAAACTTATAGTTGACGGCACTTTTATCCTTTACCTCGATCATGTCCTTGAACTGGACAAGCTGCAGGACGGGAGTAGTGCTGTTGCCACCGAAATTTTTCTTGAAATATGTCTCTTCCTGAGCCACATCATTGATGTAGGGAAGGACCTTAATTCCCGGGCATTCCACGGGAGTCTTCAGCTTCACGTTGATACGCGGAGTGTATTTCTTACCCACCTCGCCGATAATGGGAGTCAGATTGTCGATTGAAGCATAGTAGTTGCCCAGCACGATGTTTGTGAAGCCGGTGCAACCTACGTTCTTACCGCCGACTTGGAAAGCGAGATGCACCTTCTTGCCGCCGAAGCCGTTCATCGGGATGCAGAACTGCTTCTGTGCCACTTCGCTTACCTGGCTGCCCTTTACCATACCTTCATAAATAGGCTCACCGAAATCAGCCTTCTCGATACCGGTGGTGGATACGTAGATATTGAAGGGGTTTTCACCTACACCCAGTCCGGCAGTGCCGCCGTATACGTATACTGTGAAGGCGAGCACGGCCTCGTCAGCATCCGCCGGCACTTCTATCTCCGGGCTTATGAGCCACTGGTCAGCCTCTGTCGGAGGAGTGAAGTTGGTAGCGGCCATCGCTATCGAAGTAGCTCCATAATTGAGGATCATAAAGGGGTTCACATCAGGATCATCTTCAGGGAAAAAGCCCTGCAGGATGTCAACCACAGGAACGTCAACGCCGGTAGCCGTCCAGCCGTCACTCACATAATTATGTTTCTGACCCATCTCGACGAAATTCTCCGAGTAGAAAGTCGGAGTCGTCACCTGGGCAGAGATGGCGCCTGCACTCAGAAGAGTGGTCGCCAGGGTTAGTAATACTTTTTTCATTGGTCAATATATTGGTTATTAATTCAGACTTATCCAACAAAACACAAAGTTAAAAAAAATATTTTAAAATGCAAATATAATGCGTATGATTGAACAGCGGTTTGCCTCCGGGTGTTAGAATTGTATAAGATAAATAGAAAACGGATATATTATGAAAAGAATGCTTATCAGCCTTTCATTGGCGTTATTGACTACGATAGGAGCAATCGCTCAGACGAGTGCCCCCGCTCCGGGCAGCGGCGGCAGTTTCACACCGAATATGGGTGGTGGACCCGGCGGACCGATGGGTGGCCCCGGTGGACCTATGGGACCGATGGGACCCGGACCGGGATGGGGAAGTCCCTGGGGACCCGGCTATACGTCACCGTCGGTTATCATCAACGCACCGATCATCTCGTCTCCGGTAATTGACACCAATACCGGAGTGACAAAAGTGATAGCCTGCGGATATGACGCACAGGGCATCTGGCGCACCATCCCGCTGACGGTCAGCTATAATTACAACGGCGTAAGTTATGACGTCACGGTACTGAATGCGTGGAATCCCTGGACTGACATGTGGAACCGTGGAGTCAATCAGCCGGCGTATGCCACAAGTTACTTCCTGCGCGGCACAACGTTCGATTATTATACCAACCTTTCCACCGGCACATATTATTTTAATCTCTGACGGAATAGGTTCACAAAAAAAAATAGGGACATTGCTCGGCAACGTCCCTACGTTTTTTTTGTAATGTTTAGAGGAGGATGCGGGCGGCGGTGTTGTCTACGGTGACGATGTAGAGCTGACCGCGGTCGAGGGGTATCCTTACCGTGCCGCTTACGGGGGTGAGACGCTTGACGAGGGTTGCGCCTACGGTGTAGATGGATATTACGTTTTCGGAAGAGACTCCGGTCACGACTACCTCACCATCCTCGCCGTAAATGCTGATATCGCTGCCGGGTATCTCCCAGACGCCGGTGATATCGTTTTCTACTCCCCAGACTCCGTCATAAGTCACCTCCGCCACAAGTTTTGCCTTTCCTGTGATTGCCGGTGTGCTATACACTCCGCCCTCTACCGGCACCGGCATCTCCGTGCCATTGAATCGTAGAGAGGATACAATCCAGTTTTCATCAGGTGTCAACTGTATGTCGAGCGATGTGTTGCTCCGTGTCTTCAATGTGGAAGTCACACCGTTTACCGTAACGTCAAGGGTCGAGGGTGCTTCATTCGCCACTGCTCTCACAGCAATATCTTTCGTACTGTTATATGAGGAAGTGTAAGGAGTAAAACCGGTGATCGCGTTTCCGAGTTTGATGGAATACTTTTTACCTGCAACCAACTGCATCGGCTCGCCAGTGTTTTTATCATATAAATAAGCGGTGACTATGGTATTATCCTTGTCATACGTTACGGTAGTCCTCACGACACTCGTAGTTGCGACTTCGCCACTATAGAGTGTAACAACAGGATTAACAGTTTGATATTTCGGGAAATAACCCTTGAACTTGAAGATGACGGCATTGAGTGTGCTCAACGCTTCATTGTTCGCTATATTGCAATAGTATGGCAATCCGGGTGTTGTCAAAGTTGAATTGCCCGAGAAATCCATCGTCCATTCCGGAGATACGGCATAGTTGACAAGCAAATCATTATCAATCTTCATTCCACCGGTCGGAACCACAACTCGATATTTGCGGTTGGGATTAAACTGGCAGTAGACCTCCAGGAGATAAGCCGCCTCACCGTCATTGTCAATGCCCGTCACGGGAATCTCCTTGATAAGTTCAGGTG
>CAYVZJ010000058.1:0-14679 GCA_964456155.1 uncultured Sangeribacter sp. | reverse complement strand
ACCCATTTGCCGTCTTCCCAGTATTTACCCTTCTGAGTGATCTCGCGGATATTGATTTCCGGATTGAAGTTGGTAGCGAATGCCTTACCGTGATTTCCGGCGTTGCAGTCTACGATATCGAGATACTGCATTTCGGAGAAATGGTGTTTAGCAGCGTAGGCCACGAAGACGGCGCTGACACCCGGGTCGAAGCCGCAGCCGAGTATAGCGGTGAGTCCGGCCTTCTCGAAACGTTCGCGGAAGGCCCACTGCCATGAATACTCGAAATGAGCCTCATCTTTAGGCTCATAGTTGGCCGTGTCGAGATAGTTGACGCCACACTGCAGGCAGGCCTCCATGATGGCGAGGTCTTGATACGGGAGAGCCACGTTGATACAAATGTCGGGATGATGACGGTTGAAGAGGGCCACTATTTCCTCTACGTTGTCGGCATCCACCTGATCGGTAGTGATATTTGGTGCGCCGATACGGGCGGCCAGCGCGTCGCATTTTTCCTTGCGGCGTGAGGCTATCACTATTTCATTGAACACATCGGGATTGGCGGCACATTTGGCGGCCACCACCGAGCCGACACCTCCGGCTCCTATTATTAAGACTTTATTCATTGTATTTTTTGGGTTTTTTCGGGTTAAGGTCACTAAGGTCTTTAAGGACTTTAAGGACTTTAAGGTCTTTAAGGTCTTTAAGGACTTTAGATTCTTTAAGAGTTTTCTTGGTCGGAGGCGAATTCCATCAGGTAGGCTTTGATGAAGTCGTCTATCTCGCCGTCCATCACGCCGTTGACGTCGGAGGTCTGATAGTTGGTGCGATGGTCTTTGACTCGACGGTCGTCAAAGACGTAACTTCTTATCTGGCTACCCCATTCTATCTTTTTCTTTCCGGCCTCGATCTTGGCCTGCTCCTCCATGCGATGGTTGAGTTCCTTCTCATAGAGGATGGAGCGCAACTGACGGAGAGCGTTCTCCTTGTTCTTGGGTTGGTCGCGCGTCTCGGTATTCTCGATGAGTATCTCCTCTTCCTCGCCTGTGTATGGGTCCTTGTATTGATAACGCAGACGTACGCCTGACTCTACCTTGTTGACGTTCTGACCGCCGGCGCCACCTGAACGGAAGGTATCCCAACTGATAAGGGCCGGCTGCACGTTAATCTCGATTGTATCGTCCACAAGCGGTGTCACGAAGACTGACGCGAAGGATGTCATTCGCTTGCCTTGCGCGTTATATGGCGAGACACGTACGAGACGGTGCACACCGTTCTCACTCTTGAGGAAGCCGTAAGCGTAATCACCTTCTATATTGATAGTCACCGACTTGATACCAGCATCGTCAGCCTCGAGGATATGAGATATGGATGCCTTGTAGCCGTGGCGTTCAGCATAGCGGAGATACAGGCGCATGAGCATGGAGGCCCAGTCCTGACTCTCCGTGCCGCCTGCTCCTGAATTTATTTTGAGCACGACGCCGAGTTTATCCTCCTCGCGGCGCAGCATATTGCGTAGTTCAAGTTTTTCCACCTCTTCGAGCGCAAGCGCATATTGGGCATCGACATCCTCTTCGGTGACGAGACCCTCCTTGACGAAGTCGAAAGCCAGTTCGAGTTCGCCGATCTGCTTCTCGAGAGCCTCGTAAGAGTCTATCCAGAAATGCAGTTCCTTAATCTTACGCATCTGTGCCTCAGCCTGTTCGCGATGTTCCCAGAAATCAGCCACGTGTGTGCGCAACTCCTCCTCTTCGACCTCTATTTTCTTGCTGTCGATGTCAAAGATACCTCCTCAGCGCCAACTTGCGCTCTACCAGATCCTTCAATTGCTCCTGAGTAGTCATATTAAAAAGTTAAAGATAAAAATTAATTCTATGTTGTGTTATCAAGTCATCAAGTCATCAGGACATCGGGTCATCATGACATCTTGACATTGAGTCTTCACGCCTTCATTAGTTTTTCGGCCTCTTCGAGCGTAAGCGCGGCGGGGTCGATATTTTTGGGTATCTTGAAGTTGCGTGCCTTCTTAGCCCCTTCCGGCTTATAAGCGAGGTATGGACCGTAGCGACCGTTGAGCACCTGCAGACCCGGACGCTCCGGAAAATCCTTTATCAGCGCGTTGGCGGCCTTCTCACGCTTTTCGTTAATCAGAACTATGGCCTCGTCGAGGGTGATGGTCTCCGGTGCGAGAGTCTTGGGGAAAGAGACAAACTGCGAGTCGTGGCGTATGTAGGGTCCGAAGCGACCTATAGCAGCCACCACCTTCTTACCCTCATACTCTCCGAGGTCGCGCGGCAGGTCGAATAGTTTGAGAGCCTCTTCAAGAGTCAACGAATTGATGCTCTGGTCTTTCTTCAGAGAAGCGAATTGCGGTTTTTCGTCACCCGCAGCATCGCCGATCTGCACCACCGGTCCGTATCGACCTATCTTTACATAGACGGGTTTGCCGCTCTTAGGGTCGATGCCCAACTCGCGCTCTCCCACCTTATGCTCCATCTTCATATCCGTAATGGAGACGATGGAGGGGTGGAAACCCTCGTAAAAGTCGGTTATTTCATTCTTCCAGCCCAACTTACCTTCGGATATCTCGTCAAATTTCTCTTCCACTCGAGCCGTGAAGTTGTAGTCGAGTATATCGGGGAAATACTCTGTCAGGAAGTCATTGACTATCATTCCCACGTCAGTGGGAAGCAACTTACCCTTGTCAGAGCCACTGTTTTCTGTGAGCACATCGCTCTTTATCTTGCCCTTGGCATCTAATGTGATGCGCTCATATTCGCGCGGTTCGCCGGGACGCTCCCCTTTCTTTATATAGTCTCTCTGCTGAATGGTAGAGATGGTGGGAGCATATGTGGAGGGTCGGCCGATGCCTAAGTCTTCCATCTTCTTGACGAGGGTAGCCTCCGTATATCGTGGCGGTGCCTGGGTGAAGCGTTCTGTAGCGACAATCTCCTCTTTATCAAGAGGATCTCCGGCAGTCATCGGCGGAAGCACCTCCTCTTTCTGCACGCTTTCGGTCATGTAGACACGTAGGAAGCCGTCGAATTTCACTACCTCACCTTCTGCGCGGAAGTCTTCGCTGACACCGTCGGCGTGGATGTCTACGACGGTCTTTTCTACTATCGCGTCGCTCATCTGCGAAGCCACTGCGCGACGCCAGATAAGGTCGTAGAGACGTTGCTCCGCGGCGCTGCCGGGGATAGTGCGGTCGGAGACGTATGTCGGTCGTATTGCCTCGTGAGCCTCCTGAGCCCCCTTGCTGTGAGTATGATAGTGGCGGAGTTGGAGATAACCCTCGCCGTAATCCTTTGAAATCGTGGAAGAGATGTCACGCAGCGCCAGGTCGGAGATATTGAGAGAGTCGGTACGCATATACGTGATGCGTCCATCCTCATATAGTTTCTGGGCGATGACCATGGTCTGGTTGACAGTAAATCCGAGTCGACGGGAGGCCTCCTGCTGAAGTGTGGAGGTAGTGAAGGGTGGCAGCGGCGAACGCTTGTTGGGCTTCACCTGGACGTCGGCAACGGCAAAAGAGCCTTGTCGGCACTCCTCGAGGAATGCCCTTGCGGCGGCTTCGTCGGCAAACCGACGGGGACATTCCGCCTTGACCTGCAGGCCTGTCTTTTGGTCGATGAATAAAGCCGTGACGCGGTAATATGCTTCTGCCACGAAGGCGTCAATCTCCTTTTCGCGCTCGCAGATGAGTCGCACGGCTACACTCTGCACGCGTCCGGCCGATAGAGCCGGCTTGATTTTGCGCCACAGCACCGGACTGAGTTCGAAGCCGACGATGCGGTCGAGCACGCGACGTGCCTGCTGGGCATTTACGCGGTCGATGTCTATATCCCGCGGATTGGAGATGGCGTTAAGGATGGCAGGCTTGGTGATCTCATGAAAGACGATACGCTTGGTATTTTCCGGCTTAAGTCCGAGCACCTCATAAAGATGCCAAGCAATAGCCTCACCCTCGCGGTCTTCATCGGAAGCGAGCCATACCATGTCAGCACTCTTGGCGGCAGTCTTGAGTTTGCGCACAAGGTCTTTCTTGTCGGCCGGTATTTCGTAATCCACCACGAAGTCAGCGCCGGGTTCTATTTCGAGTCCCTTCTTGCTCAGGTCGCGGATATGTCCGTAACTGGACATTACCTTATAGTCCTTGCCTAAAAATTTCTCGATGGTCTTCGCCTTGGCGGGAGACTCGACTATTACTAAATTCTTCATTGTGTCAAGAAATCAGTGTCTTAGACATTAAAAGGCTTAGGCGTCAATGTTGGCGTAGGTGGCGTGCGACTCGATAAATTCGCGGCGCGGAGCCACCTCATCGCCCATGAGCACGGAGAAAGTATGGTCGGCCTCCGCTGCGTTTAGGAGCGTCACCTGCTTGAGCATTCTGTTCTCCGGGTCCATCGTAGTCTCCCAGAGTTGGGTGGGATTCATCTCACCGAGACCTTTATATCGCTGGAGCACCATCTTGTTGCGGTCGCCGTCGCAGTGAGTGTCGACGAAGCGCTGCACCTGCTGATCGTCCCAAGCATATTCTTCCGTCTTGCTCTTGCCCTTTGTGGAGCATTTATAGAGCGGCGGGGTGGCTATGTAGAGATAGCCGTTTTCGATGATGGGACGTATCTGGCGGAAGAAGAAGGTCATGAGCAGTGTGGCGATATGTGCACCGTCGACGTCGGCATCGGTCATGATGATGATCTTGTGATAACGGAGCTTGCTGAGGTTGGCCTCCTTGGAGTCTTCCTCCGTGCCTATCGTCACGCCCAAAGCCTTGAAGATATTGACGATCTCCTGACTCTCGTAGATTTTGTGGTCCATTGCCTTCTCCACGTTGAGTATCTTACCTCTGAGCGGCAGGATGGCCTGATAGTTGGGATTGCGGCCCTGCTTTGCGGAACCGCCTGCGGAGTCACCCTCGACGAGGAATATCTCGCACTCGGCAGCGTCGCGGCTCTTGCAGTCGGCGAGTTTGCCGGGGAGTCCGGCTCCGGCAAGCGGTGACTTGCGTTGCACCTTCAGGCGGGCCGACTGGGCGGCATGGCGGGCTGTAGCGGCGAGAGCCACCTTCTCGACGATGGCTCGTGCCTGCTTCGGATTTTCCTCCAGATAGTATTTCAAGGCTTCGCTGACAGCAGTCTGCACGACGCCTGACACCTCGCTGTTGCCCAATTTTGTCTTGGTCTGACCCTCAAACTGAGGCTCGGCAACCTTTACGGATACAACCGCTGTCAGACCGTCGCGGAAGTCATCTTTCGAAAGTTCGATCTTCAGTTTGTCAAGCAGATGATTGTCGTCGGCATATTTCTTGAGTGTAGTGGTAAGGCCGCGACGGAAACCGGTGAGGTGTGTGCCACCCTCTATGGTGTTGATATTGTTGACGTAAGAGAAGATATTCTCATTGAAGGAGGTGTTGTAAGTCATAGCCACCTCCACGGGCACGCCGTTGCGCTCCGTGTTGATATGTATCACGTCATTGATAAGTGGCTCCTTACCCTGGTCGATATATTTCACAAACTCCTTAAGACCCTCTCTGGAATAGAAGACCTGTGTCTTGGCGACACCGTGCTCGTCGCGCACGCGCTCGTCGGTGAGTTGCAGCTTGATGCCGGCGTTAAGGTAAGCCAGGTCGCGGAGACGGTTGGCCAGCGTCTCATAGTCATATACAGTCTCTGTGAATATCGAAGCGTCCGGATGGAAGATGATAGTCGTGCCGGTATGGTCACTCTCGCCGATGACGCTCATCTCGCAGGTGGGTTTGCCGTAAGCATATTCCTGCATGTAGATCTTGCCGTCGCGATGTATCTCGGCACGGAGATAGTCGGAGAGCGCGTTTACGCAACTGACGCCGACACCGTGCAGACCGCCGGACACCTTGTAGGAACCCTTGTCAAACTTACCGCCGGCATGGAGCACTGTGAGCACCACCTCAAGAGCCGGCTTGTGCATCTTTTCGTGCATATCCACCGGGATGCCGCGGCCGTTGTCGGTGACACGTATTGAATTGTCTTCGAGGATGGTGACCTTGATATCGTCGGCAAACCCCGCGAGGGCCTCATCGATAGAGTTGTCTACCACCTCATACACAAGATGATGCAGGCCGCGACCGGAAATGTCGCCGATATACATGGCGGGACGTTTGCGCACCGCCTCAAGACCTTCCAACACCTGGATATTATCCGCTTGATAATCTTTTTTTATATTCTCTTCACTCATAGTCGTAGATTAAAAAAGCCCCTGTCAACGCATTTGCGCACTGCGGGATATTAGAATACAAAGATAGCGTTTTTTTGGGAGAAAAACACTATCCTTTCGCCATTTTTCACATTAATATATATAAAACGGTAATTTCATCGCTTTGCGATGTTTCAACGAAACATGCCAAAGGCATGTCCCTACGTGCGGCCGGGAAACTTCACAGATAATCGGATATCAGATCGAGGTATTTTCGGGCAATCGTGCGGTATGAAAATCGCTCTTGCGCGCTTTGCTGCATTCGGGCTATGATGGTGGCGCTGTCTTGTGCAAGTCTCCCGGCTGCCCATTCTATTCCGGCTGCCAGATCGGCAGGCTCATAGGGCTTGGCGAGATATCCGGTAGTCTTGTGGTCGATGATATCGCGCGGACCACCGTTGTCAAACGAAACCGGCACGCATCCATAGGCCTGACCCTCCAGGAGCGTGTAGGCAAATGTCTCATAATAAGAGGCTGAGACCACGACGTCTGCATTGCTGAAGATGGCGGGCAGGGCCGACGGACTTACCGTGCCGAGATGCTCATGGCGGACGGGAAGCGACGACAGCAATTCCGGCCGGCGTATGTCGCCGTAAGTCACCAGCGTGACGCGTGAGGCAAGCGAAGGATTCTGCTCACGGAGAAGCCTCAGTGACTCGATGAGCAGTGGCAGTCCCTTGATATCGTCATCCAGTCGCGCTGCCCCGAAGAGTATTCTCAATTCGCTGCCATCATATTGACGGAGGCGCTTGCATTCGCCCCTGTCGAAGGGATTGCCGATCACTTCGACTCGCTCTGCGGCGAGCAGTTGGCTGCCATGCGCCTTGTCGGCCAACCAACGACTTACCGCCACAAATTTAATTCCCGCGCCGGCATAAAGCAGCGCTTTGCGCAGGAATGTCTTGTGAGAGATATCATCCGGGCCGGCGGGCGAGCCGAAAATATGCGTATACGGCGTATGGACGCCTTTTAAGAGCGGACAGTCGCCGCATTCTCCTCCCCTTTCATATCGCCTTTCGTATCGCCTTTCATATCGCCTGCAATCCGCAGCGTGGTGACAGACCCCCGTCATGCACCACATATCGTGCATCGTCCAGACTACGGGCTTGCCAAGCGCCGTCAGTCGACCGATATCCTTCAGCGACAACATCCCCTGATTTACCCATCCTAAAAAGATAGCATCCGCCTCACGCACCCGGGGATGTCTGCTTACGTCAATGCCGCAATCGCCGGTATCGATCTTGAAGAGCGAGGCGCGGTCCATGCCGTTTCGGGCGAAGATTCGGAGTCGTTCCGTCAAAAAAGAGGCCTGTACGCGCCGGGGACTCGCGACGGTGTCGACGTATGGCGAGTCGGTGAGTTTTTCGGCGACAAGCAGACGCGCATCCACACCTTCGGAGCGCAGCGCCTCCATAAGCCGGAATGAGGCCACGGCTGCTCCGCCGCGACGGTCACTCCTGTTGATAATCACTATCTTCATACCGGATTTATACGGATACACGACCCTTTATGGCAGGCCACGGGTCATAACCCTCCAACTCGAAGTCTTCGTACTTGAAGTCGAAGATATCCTTCACGCACGGATTGATTTTCATGCGCGGCAGGGCGCGGGGTGTCCTGGTCAACTGCTCCCGCACCTGCTCGAGATGGTCGTTGTAGATGTGCACGTCGCCGAAGGTATGGACGAAGTCGCCCGGCTCAAGACCGCACACTTGCGCTATCATCATCGTCAGCAACGCATAACTGGCGATATTGAATGGCACCCCAAGGAAAGAGTCGGCACTGCGCTGATAGAGCTGGCATGACAACCGGCCGTCTGCCACATAGAATTGAAAGAGAGCATGGCAAGGGGGCAGGTTCATATTGCCTAAATCGCCGACATTCCACGCGCTGACAATGATACGCCGCGAGTCGGGATTCTCCTTGATGGTCTTTATCACCTCGGATATCTGATCGATATGGCCGCCGTTATAGTCGGGCCAGGAGCGCCACTGATAACCGTAGATATGACCTAAGCCGCCGTCCGGGTCCGCCCATTCATTCCATATGCGCACACCGTTGTCCTGAAGATACTTGACGTTGGTGTCACCTTTGAGAAACCACAGCAATTCGTGGATGATACTCTTGAGGTGCACCTTTTTGGTGGTGAGTAGCGGAAATCCCTCCGACAGGTCGAAGCGCATCTGATAACCGAAGACAGACGTAGTGCCGGTGCCGGTGCGGTCAGCCTTATGATGCCCCTCCTTCAGTATATGCCGAAGCATGTTAAGATAATTCTCCATAATCAAAATTTTATTTCCCCGTCCTAAATATTTCCCCGTTATCAGTAGTTTGAAGCGTGTGCAGACTTTAGTCCGAACTTACACCATCCCTTTGCGCTTCTGCATCAGCGGTGTCTGCCGGCGATTGCGGTTGAGCTGATAGCGTATCGCATCATTCGGACACACCTTCAGGCAGTTGAAGCATCTCACACACCGTGCGTCATCCACATACCGCGACACGACCTTGATGCAATGCGACGGGCACACCTCCTCACACTTCATGCAGTTGAGACACTTGTCGGGGTCAATCTCTATATGATAGAGGGAAAATTCCCCCACAAAGCCGAGACATGTCCCTATGGGGCATAATTCATTGCAATACCATCTGCCGCTGAGCAAGGCTAAAAAGAGGATGGCGATGAGCAGCACCGCCGAGGCGACACATCCGGCCAAGGCGCCCTTGCCTAAGAGCGACACACCGAGACGCTCCCCTGTCAGCCCTGTCAGCCCCATCTCCCATGTATCGGCCACCGCCTCGGGCCGCACAAGTCCGGCGGTAGACTGAAGCATCGACCAGGGCTGCAGGAGCCACGCGATGCTCAAGACGCCGATGATGATGCTTGCAAGGTAGATGATAAGGATGATGAGCCGCTTGCGTCCGCGGGAGGCATAGCGGAAGGGAGTGATACGAAAGCCGAGGAGCCTTCCCTCGCCTCTGCCGGCTTTCATGCCACGGCGCAAAGGGAAGCGCCGCAGCCATATGGCAGCGTCCTGCAGCGCACCCAATGGGCAGACGCTCGAGCAATAGACGCGGCCGAAGACGAAAGTGGCCACGAGCCAAAAGACCGTGGCACCTATCGTCACCGACAAAGCCGTCGGGATAATCTGAGTACGTACAGAGATGATTGCCATAGGATTGACATCGGGGCCTATGAAGAGCCACGACAACGACGCCACTAAAAAGATGGTGGACAGGAAAATCCTTATGGTCTTGAGGTCTCTCAACGTTTCTGCTTTTTCTGCTGCTCCCTGAGCATCTGCTGTTGCTGACGCTGCATCTCTTCGAGACGAGCCATAAATCCGCTCTTCTTCTTGGGCTTCTTGGCAGCCTCAGCCATCGCCTTGCGCACATCGCTCTCCTTGATGATGAAACGGAAAGCGTAGGTCTGAATGATAGTGATCAGCAATGACAGGAAGTAATAAAGGCTCAGGCCCGCCGCGTAGTTGTTGAAGAAGATCATGAAGAATACCGGCATCAGATACATCATCCATTTCATGCCGGGCATCTGTCCGGGATTATTCTGCATGTTGATGTATGTATACGCGATGTTGGTAATGGTCATCAACAGACAGAAGAGGGAGATATGATTGCCGAAATATTCAGTCACGAGGGGTATGTTGCCGCTCCAGCTGATGATGGCGTCCGGAGCGGAGAGGTCGTGCGCCCAGAGGAAGCTCTCGCCGCGCAGTTCGATGGCGCTCGGGAAGAAGGAAAAGAGGGCGAACAATATCGGCATCTGCAGCAGCATCGGCAGACAGCCTGACATCGGACTGGCGCCCGCCTTGCTGTAGAGGGCCATCGTCTTCTGATTGCGCAGCATGGCGTTTTCCTGACCGGGATATTTCTCGTTGATAGCCTTGATGTCGGGAGCCAGTATGCGCATCTTGGCCTGATTCTTATAACTCTTGTAGGTGAGCGGGAAGAGAATCAACTTGATGAAGATGGTGAGCAGCAGGATGATGATACCGTAATTGCTGATATACTTACCTAAGAAACTGAACACCGGTATGACGATACCGATATTGATCCAGCGGAAGAGAGCCCAGCCCAGGGGGACAAGGCGCGTCATGTCAAGGTCCTCGTCCGGAATGATGGTGTCATCGAGGTCGGAAAGCAGAGGATAGAGGTTAGGACCTATGTACAACTGAAAACTTACCGGATTTTTGGCGCTCCAGTCGTAGTCGTTCACCTCGGCGCGAGCGGACACATTCTTCAGATAGTCGTTGTTTTTCTCTATCACCGACTTGAAATCGGCGGTATTGAAATTCTTGTCGGCGATGAGCACTGATGAGAAGAACTGGTTTTTGAAGCCGATCCACTTCACCTTGGCCTGACGGTCTTCGGTGTCATTCTTATTCTCTGACAGATGTTCTACGGAGCCGCCGGCAAACTTATAATAGATGCCTGAATTTCTTTCCTCAAACATACGTCCCATCTCCTGACGGCGTATGCGCTGACTCCAGTCGACGCCTAAGATACGGTTGTTGCTGCTGGCGATTTCGGCCATATTCTCCTGGACGATTTTCATGCCGATGACGTAACTGTCGCCCTTTCCGAGGGTATATTCTATGCCCCAGTAAGACTTGTCGTTGACGCGAAGGGCCATGAGCACGGTAGTATCGTTGGGCGTGGAGGCTTCAAAATAGAGTTCCTTGCTCTCCACGGGCTGCGGCAGCGGCAGAAGGAGATTGAAGGTGTCGGTGCCATGATCGAAGATTACGACTTTATGCTTCACCTTTTTGGTCTCGTCGGCCGAATATTCCGTGTCGTATTTCTTGAGTTCGGCGGCTGTGATGCTGCCGCTCTTGGTATTGAGCGTAAGTTTGATAACGTCGTTCTCGAGCACCTTCTCTTCGGCCGTGCCGCTGAGGAAGCGGGAAAACTTGCCGTATTTACCCATAGAGGTAGAGGCAGTGCGCACCTTGTCGATGCCCTCGCGCTGCTCTTCGAGCGTCATGGCAGCGAGATTGGCGCGGCTCAGGTCTTGCCAGTCGAGAGTCTTGCCGTTTACAGTGACATTGCCCCATACGGAGTCACCCTTGGCGTTGAGATTGACGCCATTGTCGGCTACGCTGTAATAAGCGGAGCCGTCGGCAGCGGTCTGCTGCACGCCGTTGCGTATGATATTCTCGGCGAGCCATTGACGCTCTGTAGCGGAGAGCGAGTCTACGCCCAAGGCTTGCGCGGGAGCGTCGGCCACTTGCTCGGTGCGCTCTTCCGGCTGAGTATTCTCCTTCTTGGGAGAGAGCCACATGAAGAGTAAAAAGACAGCGGCCATCAATACAAGGCCTGATATCGTATTCTTGTCCATAGTCAGTTAGTCATTATTATTTGTCGGCCTTTTCTGCGCCGTATTCGATTGCAGCCTTCATAAAGGAGACGAAGAGCGGATTGGGATTTAAGACAGTGCTGCTGTATTCGGGGTGATACTGAGTGCCTAAATACCAGCGATGGTCGGGCAATTCCACCACCTCCACGAGATGCGTGGCGGGATTTTCGCCTACACATTTCATGCCGGCGGCCTCAAAGCGGTCGCGATAGTCATTGTTGAATTCAAATCTGTGTCTGTGGCGTTCATGCACGGTGGTAGTGCCATATGCCTCGGCGGCCTTTGAGCCGGGAGTGAGGCGGCATTCATACGCACCGAGGCGCATTGTACCGCCCATGTTGGAGATGCTCTTCTGCTCATCCATAAGGTCGATGACATTATCGGGAGTATGGGTATTCATCTCCGTGCTGTTAGCCTCAGGCAGTCCCAGGACGTTGCGGGCGAATTCTATCACCATACACTGCATGCCTAAGCAGATGCCGAGGGTGGGGACATCATGCTCGCGACACCATTTGAGGGCCACGAACTTACCTTCGATGCCACGCTGGCCGAAGCCGGGGGCGATGATTACGCCGTCGAGACCCTCCAGACGCTCTGCGACATTGGAAGAGGTGAGTTTTTCGGAATGTATGAACTCCAGCTTAAGGCGTCGGTCGCAGTAGGTGGCAGCCTGAAAGAGCGACTCGTTGATCGACTTGTAGGCATCCTGCAGTTCGACGTATTTACCCACAAGGCCGATGCGCACCTCTACGGAGGCATTGGACAGTTTGTCGAGGAATTCATTCCAGGCCTTCAGGTCGGGTTCTCCCTTGCTTTCGAGTCCCATCTTTTCGAGCACGATGCCGTCAAGGTTTTGCGACTGCATCATCAGCGGCACCTGATAGATTGTTGGCACGTCAAGGCTCTGTATTACGGCCTCCGGCGAGACGTTGCAGAACTGAGCCACCTTCCGGAGCATTTGCGGGGGTATCTCCTTTTCGGTGCGGAGCACGAGCACGTCGGGCTGTATGCCGACATGCTGGAGCTGCTTTACGCTATGTTGAGTGGGTTTTGTCTTTAATTCTTTGGCAGCCTTAAGATAGGGCACGTAGGTAAGATGCACGCAGAGTGCGTTTTTGCCTAACTCCCAGCGTAATTGTCTTACTGCCTCAAGGAAGGGAGTCGACTCGATATCGCCTACTGTGCCGCCTATCTCCGTGATGACGAAATCGTATTCGCCGGTATTGCCGAGGAGTTTTACGTTTCGCTTTATTTCATCGGTGATATGGGGGATAATCTGCACGGTCTTGCCGAGGTAGTCGCCGCGACGTTCCTTATCGATGACGCTCTGATAGATACGTCCGGTGGTGACGTTGTTGGCGCGTGAGGTGCGGATGTTGGTAAATCGTTCATAGTGACCTAAGTCAAGGTCGGCCTCATGGCCATCGACGGTGACGTAGCATTCGCCGTGCTCGTAGGGATTGAGCGTACCCGGGTCGATGTTGATATACGGGTCGAACTTCTGGATGGTCACTCTATATCCCCGTGACAGAAGAAGACGGGCCAACGATGAGGCTATGATACCTTTTCCCAAGGAGGATACCACACCGCCGGTAACAAATATATATTTTGTCTCCACTACAGTAAGAATTGTATTCGGAAGTTAATAATTTCTAATATTGCTGAATAACGTCTACAAAATTACAAAAAAAAATTAATATTCACGCGTCATAGCCTTCTTTACGCATAAAATGTAAAGGTGGAAGAGGATATATATAGCAAAACAAGGGCGGGAGAAGACTCTCCAGCCCTTATGGATTTAGGTGATCCGGCTGGGATTCGAACCCAGGACCCACAGCTTAGAAGGCTGTTGCTCTATCCAGCTGAGCTACCAGACCATATTTCCGAGCACAAAGGTAATCATTTTATTCCAATCCACCAAATAATTTTTCCGACACCTCGGTAGGGGCGGTGTTGCTCGGCATTGCGACATAAAAAATATCTGAAAAATCTGCGGTTAATCTGCTTTGATCCCGCGCTGCGAGGGCAGGAAGCGCAGCTTGCCCTCATCTGCGTTTGTACAAATTTTTATCCATCCATATCAGCAAGGGAATTATATATGATGTCGGTGAAATGCAGATGCTTCGGGTAATGAAAATCGTGAGCTGCTTAAAATATGTCAGAATGGGAACCTGTGCGAAGCATTAGCAGTGTCAATTCCGTATCATTTTGATCCCAAACCATTAGCCAGTCGCTATTTTGACCACCAATATGACATTCCCATTTGCCTGCATATTGGCCTACCAGCTTGTGTGGCCGATATTCCGGAGGTAACGAGCCGGTTGATTCAAGAAGCTTCATTGCCGTCTTAATTTTTTCGACTGGCAATCCTCGCTTAATACAACGTTTGAAGTCCTTTTTAAATTTATTCGTGACATCTAACGAATACTTATTCATACGCCCATCTCTTTGAAGAAGTCTTCTACTGAATCATAATGGTATACCCGCCCGGCGGCGACATCTTCCAGGGCTTCATCGAGTCCGGTCTTACGTTTGCGTGAGGGCTTCGAGATGGTCACGCTCTCAAACTTAGCCAATAGTTTTTTGATTAACGCTGCATCCTTAGGATCCGAGATAGTGAGTGTAATCTGTGTCATAGTTTTGCAGTATTTTAGACCCCATTCCATTCACAAAACTAATAATATTATTCCAATCCACCAAATATTCTTCCATCCTCGACTCCTTCAGATTCCAAAATCCCGTCCCGCATTGTCGCCTCTCATCTTAATCCTGATACTAGTTGACGCTCATATAGAGAGGTGTCCTGATATGTGTTGACGCTCATATAGAGAGTTCCGTGTTGTTCCGTCATGGTCCGCGCCTGCGCGCGAAGCAAGCAAAAAGTTCCGGAATGAATAAAATCCATTAAGTTCCCATATCTATAGCATCTGCCCTCGGCTGCTATTTTTGAACTAAATTGATTGATTCATTCCGGAACAACGCATTGCTTCGCTCGCTAACGCGGAATTTGACGGAATTAACACGGAACTTCCTTTTTATCAATAAAATAGCATATTAGACACTATCGAGGGGATTGGAAACATGCCGAAGGC
>CAYVZJ010000057.1:0-15257 GCA_964456155.1 uncultured Sangeribacter sp. | reverse complement strand
TTAGTTCCTTACAGCTGTTTTGTGTCTTATATAGTGTCCAAAATGAGAAAGATAATCAATTTTATGGAATGGGTTCTATTTTTTAGGATTAAATGGTGCTCCGAAAGATGAAGAATATCCGTCATTGTGTCCTATATGCCCTTTACTGATCTGAGAGGCCAATTTCAAATTATTATGTCCGATCAGGCCGTTAATCTTATCTATGGCTTCCATCAGTTTGGGATTGCCGGTTTCGTGATCTTCATATTCTTCAAATAGAGAAGGGGTGGAAGGCACGTCAGGTATAATCTCTGTCAGCCAAACGCCGGCCCGCTTAAATTGCACTCCTTTCACCCAAATGGCATCTAACACGCTCAAAGCCGCCTCTGTAATCACATGAGTATCAGAAGTATATTTGGAAAGACTCATCTCTCCCTGCGGAGTGAAGTAAGGCTGGCCTGTATGAAATCTGTTTGAGCGCATCATTACACCAACTCCCTTGCACAATCCGCGCATGGCTCTCAATTTTTTAGCGCAGTCTGATGCATAGATTGCTATACGGGCTCTTACATAGTCATAGTCGTTTACATCTATAGGGAACGTCCTCGACTCACTGATACTGTCTTGAAGCAGACGCTCTATATGTGCGAGCTCTATACACGATTCGCCATGAAGTTCCATCCAGGATTTCTCTCCATTTACGCCAAGTTTAGCTCTTACCCAGACACGATCTTTACGCGCGAAGTCGGCTATTGTAAAGACGCCAGATTGATAAAGCCGTTTTGTAAGACGTCTTCCCACTCCCCAGAGCTCCGATATTGGAAGGCTTTCCATTATCTCCCATCTCTGTGTATCGTTTTCCAAAACACCGACCGGTCTACCGGCTTTTTTACATCGTTCTGTCACGAGTTTTGCCAATGTCTTACTCGGAGCAAAGCCAATTGTGACCGGCACGCCGACCTCATTAATACATGTCAGATATATTGCTTCACCGATAGAATGGAGTTCAGAAGCCGGAATGCCAGAGACATCAAGAAAAGCCTCATCTATTGAATAATCTATTGTCAGGGGCACGAAGCGACGAAATACATCATGCACTTTCAGACTGATAGACCTATATAACAAATGATTGCCGGAAAGAGCGATTACCTGACCGGAACGCGTCATATCCTTTATCTCAAAAGCCGGCTGCCCCATACGGACTCCAAGGCGCTTCGCCTCGTTGCTGCGAGCCACGACACAACCGTCATTATTGCTAAGCACTACGACGGCGCGTCCTTCAAGCTCACGATTCACAGACCGCTCGCAAGAGACAAAGAAATTATTGCAGTCGGCAAGTCCTATCATCTGATAATTCTCTTTAGCTTTCATACACCCTCTCCTCTACACTCTTTACTTCGACAAAAGCCTTATCGTCATGCCGCTGATCTCAGCAAGTCCTTCATCGCAAAGATGGCGTGCGATACGTATTGCCTGCTGAGATGCTTGATCGCCGCAATAGTGCTCCAATTCTACAATAGTAACTCCAGAAGGCCGGCTCTTTAAGTAACTGATAATTCTTTTTCGCAAATCAGGCTTGGATATTTTAGCCGGTTTGACATGACTTCTGCATACATCACATCCGCCACAATCCGAAGATGTCGGTTCACCAAAGTAGTCAAGCATTCTCCTAACTCGACATTCATCCGACTTGTCAGCGTAATCTATCATCGACTCAATGCGGCGGCTAAGCTGAGCCTTACGGTCTTCGTATATCGCACGTCCGATTGTGACGTAGCGTGGCTCTTCACGTGAGGTGCTGACAAAGATAGCCGGCATACTCCGCCGGGGAATATAATGCAATATCTTCAGTCGTGTCAATTCCAATAGTGTATGATATATCTCCGTCTCGGGCATACCGGTCTCTCGCATGATGCGCTTTTCATTTATATACACGTAGTCAGAGAAAAGTCCCGGATACGTGCGCAAGATATATTGCAACGCTTTCGACGCATATACGCTCATTGGAGGGAGTTGATAAAGTTCCTCCCGAGTCATGATCATTATCACACGACTTAAATTTTCGGGTTCGTCGATATATTCAAGATATCCGGCTCGTCCGAGTAGTCTTAACGATGCTTTTACAGCCTCTTCCGACATCTGAAACGTGCGGCAGAACAAATCGATATCGAAATCAAAGAGACGGTTGTAACCCTCACCGATGCCGAGTGAAAGAAAGTTGCACACCCTCTCATATACCTTAAGAATATATTTTCTCTCAGGAAATTCCACACTCAAGCGTCGACGCATCACAGCCTTGTCTGCCGTATTATATAGCAGAATGGCGAAAGAATTTTTCCCGTCACGTCCGGCTCTTCCCGCTTCCTGATAATACTCCTCCAGGGAGGGAGGCATATCGTAATGTATTACCGTCCGGACGTCGGGTTTGTCAATACCCATTCCGAATGCATTAGTGGCTACAATAACGCGAATAGTGTCTGATTTCCAAAGATTTTGGCGTTCCTCTTTCTGTTCGGAATCAATGCCGGCATGATAATAATCTGACGCTATACCCAGAGTGTTAAGATAATCCGATATCATTTTGGTTCGTTTACGGCTACGCACATAGACTATTGCGCAACCTTGAGTGCGCATCAATATGGTGCCTACATCGTGTATCTTACTCTCACTGGATTTCACAAGGTAGCCTATGTTCTGCCTGACAAACGACATCTGGAAGGTATGATGTCCGGGTCGGAAGAGCAAACGTTGTCTGATATCTTCAGCCACTTCCGGAGTGGCTGTAGCAGTAAGAGCCAGTATGGGCACATCCGGAAAGGTCTTGCGCAAGGATGCTATCTGCAGAAAGGAGGGACGAAAATCATAACCCCATTGAGAGATGCAATGAGCCTCATCGACTACTATCAGGGTGACATTGAGATGTTGTAATTCGGCCACAAATTTTTCACTTCTCAGGCGCTCCGGAGAGGAATATAGAAAACGAGCGCGATTGTTGACGAGATTTTCCCAACCTTTGCGCGTCTCATAAGCGCTCATGCCGGAGTGAAAATATACAGCCGGGATGTGCACACGTTTCAGATTGTCAACCTGGTCTTTCATCAGAGATATCAAGGGGGTTATGACAAGTGTCAGACCACCACGGGCGAGTCCCGCAGTCTGAAAGACTATAGACTTGCCACCACCGGTCGGCATAAGTCCGAGGGTGTCGTGTCCGGCCACCACATGAGAGGCTATCTCGTGTTGCAACGGGCGAAAGGAGTCGTAACCCCAATGTTTCTTCAGTATCTGATGTAAAAGCATGTGACGGTGTGGAGAAACCTCCACCACTTATTGCGTTTTAATGCGTTGAAAAAAAACTTATACTTTTGAAGGACGAATGTCGCGTATCATCAATTGTATTGAGTCGGGATCGGAAGAATGCTTCTGCTGTTCGATAGTATAGCATATATCCACCGGTTTGTGAGCATGGATGTGCTCAAAATAGGGAGCCATATTGAATGCGATGGCATTTATGACACGGCTCGTAGAGTTATCCTCCAGTTCAAGCTTGATGTGCTCCATATTCTTTCCTACCACCTTGCTCGTGCCGAAGTCAAAGACGTTGTGAGTGCAGAATACCGGCTTCTGATTGGAAGGGCCGTAGGGATTGAGTTTCTTTAGATTTTGCACAAGCTCGGGAGTAATATCCGCGAAGGAGATTGTGGCGTCAATATCAATGTGCGGACTGAGCTGATCGGGCTGAATATGTTCTGCTACATATTCTTCAAATCGTCGTCTGAACTCCGGAATGTTCTCTTCCTTAAGTGTCAGACCGACGGCATAGGGATGTCCACCGAAGTTTTCAAGAAGATCGCGTGTAGAATTGACTGCTGAATATATATCGAAACTCTGCACACTGCGAGCCGAACCCGTAGCTATGCCATTTGTGCATGTCAGCACAACGGCAGGCTTGTAATAAAGTTCTGTCAATCGCGAAGCTACGATACCGATGATGCCTTTGTGCCAGTCTTTGTTGTAGACCACAATTGAGCGGCGGTCGCGCACAATATTGACGTTATCTTCGATGATGGTATTCGCCTCTTCAGTGATGCGCTTATCCAGCTCCTTACGGTCCTTGTTATACTGATCTATATCCTTGCTCTTTTCGTAAGCGTCATGCAGGTCGCGACATACGAGCAAATCTACTGCCTCAATACCGCTTTGCATACGTCCGGAGGCATTGATGCGAGGACCAATCTTGAATATCACATCTGAGATGTTGATATCCTTATTGGTCAGTTTGCACAGACGGATTATACTGCGCAGGCCAAGATTGGGATTGGAATTGAGACGGCGCAGACCGTGATAGGCCATAACACGGTTTTCATCCACAATGGGCACTATATCGGCTGCAATACTTACCGCCACCAAATCAAGCAGAGATTCAAGTTCGTTGTGGTTTGTCAGACCATTGCTCTGCGCAAAACCTTGCATGAATTTAAAACCAACTCCGCATCCTGAAAGGTGCTTGCACGGATAGGGGGAGTCAGGCATTTTAGGATTGAGAATGGCAACTGCAGGAGGCAATTCCTCATCCGGCATATGATGGTCGCAAATGATGAAGTCTATACCTTTCTCCTTGGCATAAGTGATTTCCTCGATGGCCTTTATACCGCAGTCAAGCACTATTACGAGCTTTATGTCATTTTCTGCTGCATAATCTATGCTTTTGCGAGAGATGCCGTATCCTTCCTCATATCTGGTTGGAATATAGTATTCTATATTGGAATAATAATTCTGCAGATACTTATATACGAGAGCCACGGCGGTAGTTCCGTCTACATCATAGTCGCCATATATCATGATTTTCTCTTTTGCACCCATGGCCTTGTTAAGACGATTGACCGCCTTGTCCATATCGGGCATCAGGAAGGGATCATGCAGGTCGGCAATGGAGGGATTAAAGAAAGAGAGTGCCTCCTTTGGCGTGGTAACACCACGTCTTACAAGCACTTCCGCCACAGTCTCATTATTATTGCACTGCGGCAGTATCTCTTCCACCAGATCTTTCTGATGGCGGGTGAGGGGTTGATAATTCCAATTCATTGCCATTTGAATACAAAATTAATCATTTTTCCCCACCCATACAACACCCAAAATAATATTTAAGTGAAAAAAAAAGCAGATTTGGAAACAATTCCAAATCTGCATTGAGTGGAGCATACGAGACTCGAACTCGTCACCTCTTGACTGCCAGTCAAACGCTCTAGCCAGATGAGCTAATGCCCCGTCCTTTCATTTACTTTGCAAAGGTATAATTTTTTTTTCAGTTCACAAATAAATTCAATGATTTTTTAAGGTTATATTGAAACTTTATATGATCGGCCGTTTACGGTCACTATGTAAAGACCGGAAAACAATGAAATTCGGCCTCCCTTTCCGGAGTATATTTCCATTCCGGAGAATGTTACAATCTTAACTGTTGCATCATCAGGTGCTACTATATAACAGCTGCCAATCTCTATATCTGTTTCTTCGCCTATCACAGGTGTGGCGTCACTAAGCACGTTGCCTAATGATGAGGTATACAGATAATCAAGGCGCTTGGTGATATGCTCTTTTAGTAGTTCTACGTATTCATTATAACTGCCTCGCACGTTTTCCACAACGTTTTGATGGACACTCTTATCAAGTATATCCCATCGTGTAAAGTTAAGCTGCTGAGAGGCATTAAGCTCAGTAGCAAGATTATCTACATAATTATGAAGATAATCAGATGTCAAACCTCTTTCCACCGCTTGCTCCCAAAGATATTTGGCGTAGGGCAGAGTGCCCTCGTCCTCATATAAAATATTGCTGACGATGGTATGCAAATTTTTCATACCCCAGCCATTAGCGTCATTACAACCCGCCGGAGTACCCGCCGTATACATAAAGGGACGGTTATACAGTTTATGATGTATACGCTTATCATTATCAAATGCAAGGTCAAAATCCCACTCCGGACCTACATAAAAATGACTGTCGCCGCCCCGTTTATATAAGTAGGTGCTCCAGAAGACATCCGGATTGCAGGTGATTTCTCCTATAAGAAAGTGTTTGAGAAAGGAATCGATGTCCAAGAAGTCTCTGTATCCATAACCGGTACGTAATGATGGATAACAGGCATCTTCCATGCGCTGGAACAAATCTTTTGCATATTCATAATACGTTGTGGCTCCTGCCTCCATAATATCATCTGGATCAGGCGACTTGAGAGTCACCGGGATTCCAGCCTTACTTTTGAAATTTTCAGGCACTGCATACGGCTCTGAATATCCTGCATATCCATCAATCTCCATCAAATAATCGCATTCAGCCGGAGCTTTCACAAAGAAATCATCAATTTCCACTTCCGAGACGGGAACTCTCCCTTCTTTCACCTCTATCTGATCACAGAGTTGATAGCAACCCTTATAATCACCATTGACCACGACATCTACGGCACGTCCGTATGGCACATACTCCATATCGAAAAGTCGGGCTATTTCCCAGGCTACAAGATTACGCATCAGCGTCTTATCGCCGTAATTGTTGATAAGCGTCCATTTCTTTGCTTTTGCTTTAGCATCCAAAGGGCGTTGCTTTTTGTCAAATTTGATGCGATACGGCTTCTTCTCAAAGTTCATGCTTGCATTGCCACGGAGCCGGATCGTACCCTTTGCAGACAATAAATCACCTTCAGGAGAGATAATTTTAATGACAGACTCTTTTTCATCGGCTTTCTCCTTACCTTGCGGTTCTTCACCGTTTTTGGTATTGATTACCACTACCGGCAGATTAGTCAATGTAGTGTACGCATTGTCTATACCATCACTCGCATAGCCGTAAAACTCTACACCTATGTTAGAGAACTCGGCATTCGGGCAATTATACGGTGCGTGATATCTTACATAACGAAAACCTTTTCCGCATTTAATCTCTACGCCCGATGTAGTGATAGCTTTTCCGCTGTCCGCTATTATATAAAGAGGGACAGCATCCGAAAAATCTGCAGAGTTGGCACCTTCGAAAAGACCGAGTTGCAAGTGTTTAGTCTCACCGGAAGTGTTATCAGAAGTCACCATACGGATGGTTTTAACGACGTGCGGACTGCCTAAATCCAGACCTTTCCAAGTGTCCTCGTTAAAGATAGGCTGCCCGGACAGAAGAAACGATTGCTGAGCGAATGAGCTCAAAGATGTCACGCAAATCGATAGAAATAGATAAATATAGAGAGTAAAATGTTTCATGTATGCGAGTATTCAATTATGCATATATATTATTAGATATAACTCTAAAAATTATAATTTATTATATTATTGAACCCTGAGCCGTTATGGTATGTTAAAATAAAAAGGGAATAGGGGAGTTGTCCGGGGAAACGGAGATAAAACTATGAAACACAGGTATCTACTATATCTACTATCCGCTTGTATGCTGACCGGTCTCACATCGTGTCTGCATAAGGATTTATATTATCCGTCAAGTCATAACGGTCACTTGAACGTTATCTTCGACTGGAGAAAAGCTCCCGACGCCAATCCGTCTTCAATGGCTTTGTATCTTTTTGATACAAATGGGCAAAATCCTCTGCGCTACATTTTTCAGAATAATACCGGTGGACCGTTGCGAGTTTCTACCGGAATATATAATGGCGTATGTCTGAACGCAGACAATACAGACTGGGCTGTCTTCACTGAAACAGACAACATAGATACATATACTGTCTCCACTATGGATGCCGACATGTTGCCGGTATCAGGAATATCGGTCTATTCTTTGCCTGTTAATTATCGTAATGGCTCTGAAAATAAAAAAGTTTCCAAATCGGGAGAATCCAACACCGCAGACAACAGTGAGAGAATGGGCAAGACTCCCGGAATGTTATGGGCCAGCCGTCTTGACAACATTCAGACACCAAAGGATACGGAAGACAAGACTATTATCATGTATCCGGAAGAGAAGGTGTGTCATTACACTATAGACGTTTATGACTGTGGAGAGGTATCCGACTATCCGGATGCCGGAATTGATGCGACCCTTTCCGGCATGGCCGATGGTTACCGAATAGGGCGAGACGCTCCGCATGAAAACAGAGTGACCCATCCTGTAGTGCTTAAGCCGGACGTTAAGCAACAAAGCCTGCATAGTGAATTTCTCACATTCGGCACTCCGAATGCCGGAACCAAGCATACCTTGTCTATATATCTCGTAAGACAAGACGGAATGAAGTGGAATTGCAATGTAGATGTAACAGATCAGGTAAATAACGCACCGGATCCAAAACATGTGCATATCATAGTCCGGGAAATCGAGATACCGCAACCGGCCGAACCCGGCACGTCCCTTTCAGTTGACGTGGATGATTGGGTGTCGGTTAATATATCTCTCTCAATGCAAGTTACAGAAAAATAATTTAAGACCCCATTCCACAAAAAATGTTAACGCCAGGTCTTATCATTGAACAAAATAATAAGTAATGACATTATATTTACATAATAAGAAATTGAAAAACACAACTACTATGAAAAAGACACTATTATTTGTATCGCTTGCGGCTTTGGCCGCCACAGGACTCAGTTCTTGTGCTGACGATGAGCCTATCGACAGCCGGTCTGCAGCAGGAGAGTCCATCAGTTTCCGACCGGCTATGGCAGGTCAGACGAGAGCCACAGAAACAACCAATGATAATCTCTCATCAATATTTGTCACTTCCTTTATGGCAGGCAAAAAGTATTTCAACGATGTAGAGTTTTCTAAGGGCACAGATGGCTTCTTCACCTCAACCGACAGTTATAAGTGGCCCGGTGACGACACTCAGTTAAGCTTCTTCGCTTATTCTCCCTCAATGAACGATTTAGGTTCTGAGGTAGTCATAACCGATGATAATTCACTTCAGCTTCAAAGCTATGTGACTCCTGAAGAAATTGCCGATCAGAAAGATTTCATCACAGCAAATGCTACCGGCATTCGTTCTGAAAATGAAGAAAACGGCGTAGAACTCACTTTCTCCCACCGACTGGCACAGATAGAGATTCGAGCCATCACCAATAATGAGAAATACGTCTACACCGTAGCCGGTGCACGAATCGGTCGACCTGAAACTACCGGTACATTCGATTTCAATACCAATGAATGGACTCTTGACAGCTGGCACGAGACGGGTATATATAACACCTCTATAACTCCCGTGGCTTTGAGCAGCACATCTGTATCCCTGATGGGTGACGCCGGTAATGCAATGCTTATTCCTCAGACCCTTACAGGTTGGAGCCCGATAAGTGATCCTGACAACGTAGCTCGTCATGCTTATCTGAGTGTGCTGATCAACATCTCTACTAAAGATGGCGTCCAGATGTATCCTTTCCCCTCTGACACAATGAAAGATGCTAACGGCAATCCCCGTAAGTATGCATGGGCTTCAATACCTCTGACAGGCACATGGGAACAGGGCAAGAAGTATATCTATACCCTTGACTTTACAGACGGTGCCGGCAATGTTGACCCGGATGATCCTAATCCCGGCACACCGGTTCTCGGAAAGGACATCAAGTTCACGGTTAAGGTTCTCGACTGGACAGATGCCGAAAGCACAATCCCTATGACAGCCACTTACAAAGAGTAAACAAGAAAGACATTATTTAAATTTAAAAACTTAAATGAGCGTGTATCAGCAAAATTGATACACGCTCATTTATTATATACTTACGACATTGCTATCGTCATCAACAGTCACACTTATCTTCCTGAGTGGGCGATACGGTCGCGAAGTGCATTGTTGAAGTCATGCTGATTCATCAGTTGCTCTACTGTGAGATGCATTCTGTAGCGCCAGTAATGCTTGGGATTAGCCGGCTCGTTGATCTGCTCGTCATGCGGATTTTCCCTGCGCAATTCTCCATCTGCACTCAGCCAGTCCTGTAGCGGAATGATGCAAAGCATTGACGGACTTGCCAACTGAAGCCACAAAATCTTCTCACAGAGCCACGGCTCTGCAAAGTAAGGTGCCTGACCGAATTCGTGCAGCACGTTGTTGAAGAATCGCTGGCTTTGAGCCGGATCACTCTCCCACCATGCGCGTATGCCGGGCATGTCATGTGTGGATGAGGTGCATACTGAATAATAAGGATAATGCCATGTGTCACCGAATTCTGTCTTGGGATCCTTTGGCATACGCTGTATCTCAAGAGAAAGTATCTCAAGAGCGTGCATCACCTGCGGCACACAGTCGGGTATCATACCCAAATCCTCACCGCAGGCCAACATGCCGGTGGAATCCAAAAGCGGCGGCAGTTTCCACATAGCCTTGCCTCTCCAGAATTCATCATGACGATGATAGAAGAAATCGTTGTAGAGACGGTTGAAGCACCACTTCTCGTAATCGGTCAGGTTGCGGAATTGATAAGTATACTGAGCAGAGATACGAGGATGATAATGTCCCTTCTGATACGGATCCTCTATAAAGAGCACATCATCTATCAGACCGAGCAGACCGTTGAGCATGCGCTCGTTGCGCTCTGTCTTCTCAAGGTGAGAGAAGTGAAGAGCCACCTCTCTTTGAGTGCGGAAGCCCTCTTTCAGACGATAACGTCCGTCACCGATATGATCAAGGTAAAGGCTCTTGACCTCATCCGTAGTATCGCCGAAGAAGTCAGTGAGCATCCATTCGAGAATCAACGGATTGCACTGCACCTCCGGATCAATCCAGAAGTCGAAATTATTCCTTAGTTCCTCGCGAGAATAGGGGAGTGCAGGATTAAAGTAGCCCAACAGACCGTGCACTGCATCCATCGGAATCTGCCATATACGGAAGAAGCCCAGGATGTGGTCTATACGGTAAGCGTCAAAGAAATCTGACATTTTGCGGAAACGCTCTTTCCACCATGCAAAGCCATCGCGAGCCATTTCCTCCCAATTATAGGTGGGGAAGCCCCAGTTTTGACCTAATACGGAAAAATCATCCGGCGGAGCGCCTGCCTGACAGTCCATATTGAAGAGACGCGTCTTCTGCCATGCATCCACGCTCTCACGGCCTACGCCGATAGGTATATCACCCTTAAGCACAACTCCGTGGAGATGAGCGTAATCACGCACTTCACGCAGCTGACGGTCAAGATGATATTGAATGAAATAATAGAAATCTATAGCCTCGCGATGCTCAGCAATAAACTTTTCTACAGCGCCTTCATTATATTCGGCATATTCCCCCCAAAGTGTATTGTCGGGAGTATTGTAGACGTCGCGGAGCACTGACCAGGCAGCGTAGGGACGCAACCAATAATCATTCTTGTCTACAAATTCCTTATATTCCTTAGTCTTGGCGGTCTTTGCGCCGTCCTGAGCGAATATCTCCTTGAGATATTCCCATTTGCCATTGTTGACGGCCTCATAGTCTATTTGCTCCAAATCATTAAGGTGATGACCAAGAGTGATGTAATGGTCTCGACGGCTCTTATCTGCCAAAGTGCCGACAGCCTCAAGACGAAGATACATCGGATGAAGAGCAAATGTGGAATTGGCACTGTAAGGATACGAGTCAACCCATGTTCTTGACTTGGTGGTATCATTTACCGGAAGAAGCTGAAGCACCTTTTGTCCTGTCAGTTCACACCAGTCTACCATTTTCTTGATATCCATGAAGTCACCCACACCGAAATCTTCCTCTGTGCGGATAGAGAAGACGGGGATGGCAGTGCCTGCTCCCTTCCAGTTGTTTCTGGGATTTACAAAACGTATTCCATCAATGACGATACGCTCCGAGGGAGAAGAGGGCACTATACCGAAGATACGGTTAGAAGAGTTTTCCCAACCTCTTACCTCCTTGCTATCCTTACTCAATTTAAGGAATTTATAATCAAAAGGTATCTTGACGTCGGAGGTCTTGATGTTACATTCCCAGAGAGGATAATGAGCATCATTCATCTTGACGGCCTGCATGGGATCCCAGTTGCCGAGAGCATTTCCTTCACCGCAGACAGCCAGCACCTCATCCGGACCCACCATCGGAGCCCATACCTTCAGGCAAATAGTGCCGGGAAGGGCACGAAGGGGTTGGTCGCGAAGCTGACGATGCAGCATACCATTGACAAACGCAGAGGAATAATAGGGCTTGTCCGACGGCATATCCTGCCATGAATCGAAGATATTATAGAGCGTGATGCCATCGCCGGGCTGAAAATGATGAGGCTTGCCCCATTCGAAGCGCCATTCACGATTTTCTGCTTTCACTACAAAGAAGTAGTCGAAAGCCTGAGTATTCTTCGGAAGATTCACCTCATACTCCCAGGAGTCGGGAGAAGCAAGTTTCATCGGTTGAGCCTTAATGGCATCACCGTTACCAAGCGTGGGGATTGTGCCACATATATATAGCTCCTCGCCCCAGTTGGTGTGATAATTAATGTGAAATTTGACTTTCATGTCTTTTATGTATGGTTATTCATTAGTCGTTTTAAGGTAACTCATCTCATGATTATCCGCATCTTGAGGAGCCGCAGTTCTTGCAGATCAGGCATCCCTCCTGATACACCAGGGCTTCCGCTCCGCAATTCGGACATTTCTGTCCCTCGGCTTCCATTCCGTTGGGGATATACTTTTTGAGAGCTCTTTCCACACCGTTCTTCCACGTATTGATATTGGTAGAGTCGAGTTCAAGACCGCTCACGAGTTTAAGCACCTGGTCGATCGGCATACCGTAACGGAGCACACCGGAAATCAGTTTGGCGTAATTCCAGAATTCCGGATTGAATTTCTCGCTAAGACCCTCGATCGTGGTCTTGTAGCCGCGCTTGTTGATAAACTGGAAGTCGTATCTCTTTCTGCCGTTTTCATCAGTAGTCTTTATGATCTTGCCATGGTTTACGCTCTTCGGACAGAAGATACCATCCTCATCATCGGCAAGACCGGTGAAGATTTCATACGGTTTGCCGTCTACAAGACCGATAAATGCAATCCATTTCTCCTTGCTGTTCTGAAAACGCACCACGTCAGCTTCCAATTCTATAGGACGCTTGAGAAGATGCTCCGGATTACGGATGATATTTACGTTTTCGCTCTTGGTCTCCTCTTTCTTGTTTGATTTGGTCATCGACTCAAGCACATTGTTGCGTGAGCCGTCGCGATATACGGTACATCCCTTGCATCCGGCCTTCCATGCCTCCACATAAAGCTGACCTACCACATCTTCTGAGATATCGTTTGGCAGATTGATGGTGACGGATATCGAATGGTCCACCCATTTCTGAATAGCGCCCTGCATTCTCACCTTCTCAAGCCAGTCTATATCATTGGCAGTGGCTTGTTTATAGGGAGAACGCTGTATCAGCTCATCTATCTCTTCCGGAGTCATATTCTTCTTCGGCTCGATATTGTTGGCACGCATCCAATCAAGGAATTTATGGTGGTACACCACATACTCCTCAAATGCATCCCCCATCTCATCAACGAAGTCTATCTGCACGTTCTCATCAGATGGATTCACCTTACGGCGTCTCTTGTAGATAGGTGAGAATACCGGCTCGATGCCGGAGGTGGTCTGCGTCATCAGAGACGTAGTGCCGGTAGGAGCGATGGTGAGACACGCGATATTACGTCTGCCATACTTCACCATTCTTTCATACAAATCGGGATCAGCCTCGCGCAGACGTGCTATAAAGGGATTATTCTTTTCTCTTTCAGCGTCATATACTTCAAATGCACCACGCTCCTTCGCTGCATCAACTGATGCTGAATAGTAAGCCAGAGCAAGAGCCTTGTGCACTTCAGTAGAAAACTCCGTGGCTTCCCGAGTGCCATAACGCAGTCCGAGAGAGGCGAGCATATCACCTTCACCCGTTGTGCCGCAACCGGTGCGTCTGCCCAATAATGTCTTATGGCGTATCTTCTTCCAAAGGTTCAGTTCAGTCTGCTTCACCTCATCAGTCTCCGGGTCGGCCTCAATCTTGGCTATGATGAGATCGATCTTCTCCATCTCAAGGTCGATGATATCGTCCATGATACGCTGCGCGCGCCCTACGTGCTTCCTGAAGAGCTCAAAGTCAAACTCTGCCTTGTCAGTGAAGGGATTCTTGACATAGCTATACAGATTTATAGCCACGAGCCGGCAACTGTCATACGGACATAGGGGTATCTCTCCGCAAGGGTTGGTGGAGATTGTCTGAAAACCCAGGTCGTCATAACAGTCAGGTACACTCTCACGTCTGATAGTATCCCAGAAAAGTACGCCGGGTTCGGCACTCTTCCATGCGTTGTGCACTATTTTCTCCCACAATGCCTTTGCATCAATTTCATTAGTCACCGAAGGCGAGTCGGAATCCACGGGATATGCCTGAAGATAAGGAGTGCCCTCAGTTGCCGCTTTCATGAAGTCGTCATCTATCCTGACTGATACATTGGCACCCGTCACCTTGCCCTCCGTCATCTTGGCATCTATGAATTGCTCTGAGTCCGGATGCTTGATAGAGACGGAGAGCATCAGGGCACCGCGTCTGCCGTCTTGAGCCACCTCGCGGGTCGAGTTGCTGTAACGCTCCATAAAGGGTACAAGACCCGTAGAAGTCAACGCCGAATTTTTCACCGGACTGCCCTTCGGACGGATGTGCGATAGGTCGTGCCCAACGCCGCCGCGACGCTTCATCAGCTGCACCTGCTCCTCGTCTATCTTGATGATACCTCCGTATGAGTCCGGTTTGCCGTCAAGACCTATTACGAAGCAGTTGGAAAGTGAACCTACTTGAAAATCATTACCGATGCCGGCCATCGGGCTTCCTTGAGGCACTATATACTTGAAATCCTTAAGCAATCCGAATATCTCATCCTCAGCCATCGGATTAGGATACTTATTCTCGATACGTGCCAATTCTCGCGCAAGACGATGGTGCATATCATCCGGCGTCTCTTCGTAGATATTGCCGAAAGAGTCTTTCAAGGCATATTTACTTGCCCACACGCGAGCCGCCAATTCATCGCCTTTGAAATAATCCAATGACTTGGCAAAGACATGGTCATAATTATAATGTTCTGACATTTAGGTTATTATATACTATTTTGGTTAGTTAGCAATAGTTATATGTTTCAATTCCGTCAAGTAGTCGGAAGACAAATGTCTACGGGGTTTGACTACATACTACAAATTTAAAACAAAAACTTCTAACTACAAAACACAATATTTCAAAATTTACATATCCCCCTAAATACCAAATAAATATAATCAAAAATTTTAACATGAACATTTACCCCCTTCAGACGCCACGCACCGAGCAACGTACGGACATGCCTTCGGC
>CAYVZJ010000056.1:0-15656 GCA_964456155.1 uncultured Sangeribacter sp. | reverse complement strand
CCATCAACCACTCAATAAAAAATGTCATGTACTGTAGCCTCCGGCATGTTTCCATGACAAAATCAAAGACACTATGTAATAACAATCGCCTGAGAATGAAGAAATTCTCAGGCGATTATTATTTTGCGGAGGGAACGAGATTCGAACTCGTGGTAGGATTGCTCCTACGTCAGTTTAGCAAACTGGTGGTTTCAGCCACTCACCCACCCCTCCAAAAGTTCAGCAAAGATAATCAAAAATTCCCACCCCACCAAATTTTCCCCCAAAAAATCTCCATTTCCCAAAAAAATTACCACTCCCGTATAAAAATCTAATAAATATCTTCCTATTTTTGCATTCAAAGAGCCCCCCAAAAGCTCTTTCTTACCGGGTGCCGGCTTTAGCCGGCAAAATAATCCTCTATTCTAATCCAAAATAATATGCAAAAGCGATACGATCATAATTTCGTTCATAATCCAAGCAAGAACAAAAACGAGAAAGCGCCCAGAGCCCGTTTTCATAATTATAAGGCAAAAGGATATTACTTCATCACAATCACCACTTATCCCAATACTCCTCCCCTATCAGTAATTCATACCCCAACACAGCAGACACTCCACAGTGACAGGATGATATATCCATGCAACACCCCTCTCGGCGAATGCGTAAAAAATGCGCTGCAGGCTTTGACAAGAAAAAATACCCTTTTGCAGATAATCATATATGTGATAATGCCGGATCATATACACTTTGTAGTCCACGTAAAGGAAGAAACGGAAAAGACATTAGGTCATTACATCGCACCTTTTACCAAATCCTGCTCTCAGGCATATACCCGGCTATTCAATTTGCCGAATTTTACCACTCTTTTCAAAGTCTTTGATGATGAGATTATATTTGATAAAAACCAACTTGACCGAGCAATCAAATACGTAGAAGACAATCCTCGCAGATACTTGGTGAAACGACAGGTTTCAGATCTTTTCAAACGGCATCTGCAATTAGATATCAACGGTATGGAATATGCCGCTTATGGTAATATCTTTCTTTTAAAAAGCATCTACTTACTCCCTGTCAGGATACACAGGAAGTGGTTGCCGCAAGAATTTGAAGAGTATATTGCATATTGCCGGGCGCAAATTTCTGCCGGAGCTATCCCGATCACACCGGCAATACATAAGGCTGAAAAAGATATTGTAAATATGGCTATAGAGCGAGGAAGCAGTGTAATTTTATTGCGAGATCTGGGATTTAATGAGCGTTTCAAGCCACAAGGAAAATTATTTGACTTATGCGCAGAGGGAAGATTGCTTCTTATCTCACCATGGCCTCATAATCTTGAGCGCCGCTCAAAGGCCGGCTATACCGAATTTCACCGCCTTAACGATTATGCAGCAGCCATAGCAGCCCTTCCGGCCACCGCCCGCCTCTCCCTTCGCTCCAATCAAGACAAGCCACCCCAAAGCAAATAAGCCTCCCAAAGCAAATAAGCCTCCCAAAGCAAATAAGCCTCCCAAAGCTCTTTATTCGGCTAAAGCCGAATCCCGGTAAGAAAGCCTCAAAGCCGCAATCCCCAGCCTCAAAGCCGCAATCCCCGGCCTTCAAGCCGCTCAAGCTTTCTTACCGGGTGCCGGCTTTAGCCGGCAAAAGCAAAGAGCCCGAAAAAAAAGGCTCTTTCTTACCGCGTGCCGGCTTTAGCCGGCATTATAATCTCGCAAAAAGAGAAAAAACAAAAAAGAGACAATCTCGCGATTATCTCTTTTCTGTGACCCCGGTGAGGCTCGAACTCACGACCCAATGATTAAGAGTCATTTGCTCTACCAACTGAGCTACGGAGTCAAATCAAAATCTGAACTTTTTTAAAATTCCTTGAGTAATATTGCAAAGCAAACATCCCTGTTTGCGACTGCAAAGTTAAGACCTTTTTTTCGCTTATCCAAATTTTTTCAACTTTTTTTTGCCTTTTTTTTCAATTTTTCCTCTTTTTCCACCCACTTTTAGTATCTTTACACCCATAATATCATTCATCTCACATATATTGAATAAATATATCGTCTTATTATGAAAAAATACATCTGCTTGCCGGCCATCGCCGCCGGTATTATCCTCGCCGGAGGGTGCTCCAAGAAGCTTAACGTCTTCCAGGCTGACTTCTTCAAAACCAATCCGACTCCCCTCGAGACCGTAGGACAAAACGTGCCGGCTACCATCACTGGTAATCTCCCCGCAAAATTCATGCTTAAGAACGCTAAAGTCACCACAACTCCCGTGCTCCTTTGGCAGACAGACGCAGGTAATACAACCGAAGTCTCAGCCTCTCCCGTCCTTATACAAGGACAGGACGTGCGCGACAACGGACAGGTGGTCTCTTACGAAAACGGCGGTGTCATCTCCATTCCCTTCAATGTGGAATATCAACCCGGCATGGCTCATTCCGACCTCTATCTCGATTTCGCCGTGGATCAGAACGGTAAGCAATACTCTCTCCCGCGCGTCAAGGTAGGCAACGGCGTCATAGCCACCTCCACACTCGCCTCCCCCGCTTCCGTCACTCCCGCCACCGCCCGAGATAACTTCCAGAAGGTAATCTCCGAGCAATACAGCGCTGATATACATTTCCTCATCAATCAGGCCAACATCCGCGCTTCAGAGACCTCCAAAGCCGATTATATCGATCTCAACAAGCGTCTCCTCGAGGCAAACGCCGCCCCCAACCAGGAAATCGCCGCCGTCACCATCAATTCGTACGCTTCTCCCGAAGGCACCATGGCCTTCAACACTCAGCTCGCCGAAAAACGCGAGAAAAACACACAGTCTTACGTCGAGACACAGATGAAAAAGGATAAAATCACCGAATTCGGCGAACTCACCTCTTCTTTCACCCCCGAAGACTGGGAAGGCTTCCAGAAACTCGTAGAAAAAAGCAACATCCAGGATAAAGACCTTATCCTCAGTGTCCTCTCTATGTATAAGGATCCCGAACAGCGTGAACAGGAAATACGAAATCTCTCTTCCGTATTCAACGAACTCGCCGAGCAGATCCTCCCACAGCTCAGATATTCACGTGTCATGGCCACAATCAACGTCATCGGAAAGAGCGACCAGGAGCTCATCGAGATCTATAACACCGACCCGCAGAAGCTTACCGTTGACGAAATCCTTTACGTCGCCACTCTCACAGACGACAACACACGCAAGATGGAAATCTACAGGAAGGCTGCCGACATATATCCCGGCGATTACCGCCCCGTCAACAACCTCGGTCTCACGCAATACGTGGCCGGCGATTACACTGCTGCGGCTGCCAACTTCGACAAGGCTGCTCGCATCGCCCCTGACGCTAAGGAAGTAGAGATGAACCGTGGTCTTATCTCCATGATCAATAAGAATTACGCCAAGGCCAACGAGCAACTCGGAGCCGCCGCCGGTGTCCCGGAAAATGCAGACGCTCTCGGTGTCTACTATCTCACGCAGGGTGACCTCAACAAGGCCAACGTGGCCTTCGGCGACGCGAAAACCAACAATGCAGCCCTCGCCCGTATTCTCGCCAAAGACTATTCCGGAGCAAAGGCCATTCTCAGCGCAATTCCCGCCCCCGATGCCACCACATATTATCTGACGGCTATCCTCGGCGCGCGCACCAACAATGAGAATATGGTGATGTCCAACCTCCGCCAGGCCGTAAAGCAAGACCCCTCCCTCCTGAAGAAGGCGCAGACAGACCTCGAATTCGCCAACTACAACCTCACCTACCTCTAATCCCCCCGCCGAGCAACGTAGGGACATGCCTCTGGCATGTTTCAATGCCCATGGACGATAAAATTTGAAACATGCCGAAGGCATGTCCGTACGTGAGGACGAAACCGTGAGGCCGAAATCATAAAAATAGGGATGCGAAAAATTCGCATCCCTATTTTTAATTTTGTCCAAGGGGTGAGCTTCAGCGAGCCCAATTCCTAATTCCCAAAGCCTCAAGCCTTGACCTTAGCCTGAATAGCAGCGCTCTCAGCCTCATAGCCGGGCTTATTGAGCAGAGCAAACATATTCTTCTTATAAGCCTCTACACCCGGCTGATTGAAGGGATTTACCCCCAGCATATAGCCGCTGATGCCGCAGGCCTTCTCGAAGAAATATATCAGCTGACCGAGTGAATATTCGTCAAGCGTAGGTATCTCGATGCGGATATTAGGCACGCCGCCCTCTACGTGAGCTATCTTCGTGCCAAGCTCAGCCATCTTGTTTACCTCATCCACGCCTTTGCCGGCAAGGTAATTGATTCCGTCAAGGTTGGCTGCATTCTCCGGCACACGCACGGAGATAGCCGGCTTGCGTACGGATATCACAGTCTCAAAGATGGTGCGCTCACCGTCCTGTATCCACTGGCCCATCGAGTGAAGGTCGGTAGTCAGGTCAACTGATGCCGGGAAGATACCCTTGCCATCCTTACCCTCTGACTCGCCGTAGAGCTGCTTCCACCACTCTGCGAAATAGTGAAGTTTCGGATTATAGTTTACTAAAATCTCTATCTTCTTGCCGCTCTGATAAAGAGCGTTACGCATACGGGCATATATCTGAGCCGGATTCTCGGCAGAGGGATGCAGCGTGGTGCGCTCCATGTCGCGCGCGCCGTTCACCAGTTTCTCGATATCATGACCGGCTACTGCTATCGGCAGCAAGCCTACCGGAGTGAGCACTGAGAAGCGACCACCTACGTTGTCAGGTATCACGTATGTCTCAAAACCCTCCTGGTCTGCCATCGTGCGGAGTGCACCTTTCTGAGCGTCGGTGATAGCCACGATCAGGTCTTTTGCCTTATCAGCACCAATCTGCTTTACAAGCATATCCTTCAGGATACGGAAGGCGATAGCCGGCTCTGTAGTAGTGCCGCTCTTCGAAATCACTATGATGCCGAAGCGCTTGCCTTCAAGAAGTTTCTGAAGTTCACCGATATATTCCTCGCCGATATTCTGGCCGGCATATATCACCTTCGGCTCCTTGGGAGCGGGTGCGTAAAAGTCAGCAAAATTGTCGGAAAGAGCCGTGATCACAGCCTTTGCACCGAGATAAGAACCGCCGATGCCTATGCACACCACGTAGTCGCAGTTCTCGCGCAGACGCTCCGCTGTCTTGTTGATACGGCCGATAAGGTCCGAGGTTATCTCTGAAGGAAGCTTCTGCCAGCCGAGAAAGTCATTGCCTGCGCCTGTGCCCTCTTCAAGCACTGTCAGTGCCTGAGTCGAGGCCGCGTCAAGCGATTTATACTGATTTTCGGCAAAATAGAGAGCATCCTCAATGTTTAATCCAATTGTTTTCATATTTATACCTATAGTGTTTATAATTAGTAATTCTATCTCTTATAACAATCCTCTCCCCTATCCTTCCCCCGTTTTGAGAATATTTAACAGTCTTAGACCCCCACTTAGACCCCGTGGCCACAAAAATGATCAGCAGAAGTCATCGGTGATGCGGTCAAAGGCCCGGCGTGGACTCACTCCCTCATAAAGTATCGAGTAGACGCAGTCCAAGATGGGCATCTTCACGCGTACGCTCCCCTCGTTGATCTCATGGATACACTTCGTGCCGTAGTAGCCTTCCGCCACCATCGCCATCTCCATCTGCGCAGCCTTCACGCTGTAGCCCTTGCCTATCATCGAGCCGAAATTATGATTGCGCGAAAACTTACTGTAGGCCGTCACAAGAAGGTCGCCCAAATAAGCCGAGCGGCATATATCGCGCTCCATCGGTGCAATAGCGTCTACAAAACGGCGTATCTCGCGGATGGCGTTGCATACCAGCATCGCCATAAAGTTGTCACCCGTCTTCATGCCGCTCACGATGCCCCCCGCGATAGCGTATACATTCTTCAGCACGGCGCTGTATTCTATGCCCGCCACGTCTGAAGAGATGATGGTCTTCATCTTCGGTCCGGCAAGAAGATTGGCGAAGGCACGGCTCTTGTCCGTATCATGGCACCCTATCGTCAGATAGCTGAGACGGTCGAGAGCCACCTCCTCGGCATGACACGGACCGCCGATCACCATCAGATTATCGTCCGCACAGCCAAATCGTGAGGCAAAATATTCCGTCACTATCATATTGTATTCCGGCACGATGCCCTTCACTGCCGACACGATATGCTTCTCCGAGACATCCACCGTGATACGGTCAGCCTCAGAGCGGAAGTAGGGAGAGGGCACCGCCACAACAAGCGTATCGGCCGCCTCACACGCGCGGTTGATATCGCTGTAGAAGGAGATACGCTCCGTGTCAAACGTCACATCCGACAGATACACCGGATTATGCTTGTATCTGATGAAGTCATCTATACGGTCCTGACGGTGCATATACCATCCGATACGGTCACAGTTGGTCAGCAATAGTTTTGCCAACGCCGTAGCCCAACTGCCGCCGCCTATTACCGCTACTCTGCCTAATGCACTCATAATTATGATTGTGAAGATTATTCAGCGGACTTTTCTGCCTGCTCACCCTCTTCGGCGCTCTTCGCCTTCACCTCCGGGCGCATCTGCGGGAAGAGAAGCACCTCCTGGATCGTAGACTGACCTGTCAGAAGCATGGCAAGACGGTCCATGCCGATACCCATGCCCGACGTCGGAGGCATGCCGTATTCCAATGCGCGGATGAAGTCCTTGTCGATGATCATCGCCTCGTCATCACCCTTGTCGGCCAGACGCATCTGCTCCACAAAGCGCTCGTATTGGTCTATCGGGTCGTTCAGTTCGGAGTAGGCGTTGGCCAGCTCCTTGCCGTTCACCATCAGCTCGAAGCGTTCAGTGAGTTCGGGGTTGTTGCGGTGACGTTTCGTCAGCGGAGACATCTCTATAGGATAGTCTATGATGAAGGTGGGCTGTATCATCTTACCCTCACATTCAGCGCCGAAGATCTCATCAATAAGTTTGCCCTTGCCCCATGACGGGTCGGTCTCGATATGGCGCTCCTTGCAGAAGGCTCGCAGTTCCTCCTCGCTCTTGCCGGTAATGTCAAAGCCGGTCTCACGCAGGATGGCCTCCGTCATTGTGATGCGCGGATACGGCGCCTTGAAGTCTATCTCATTGTCACCGATTTTTACCTTCGTGCTGCCGTTCACGTCGATAGCCAGTTTTTCAAGCATATTCTCCGTGAAGGTCATCATCCAGTTATAATCCTTATACGCCACGTATATCTCCATGCAGGTAAACTCCGGATTGTGCGTGCGGTCCATACCCTCGTTGCGGAAGTTGCGCGAGAACTCATACACGCCCTCGAAGCCGCCCACGATCAGACGTTTCAGATACAGTTCATTCGCGATACGCAGATAGAGAGGTATGTCAAGAGCGTTATGGTGCGTGATGAAGGGACGCGCAGCGGCGCCGCCGGGTATTGCCTGAAGCACCGGCGTGTCTACCTCCAGATAGCCGTGAGAATTGAAATATTCGCGCATGGAGTTAAACATCTTCGTCCTCTTTACGAAGATATCCTTCACACCCTTATTCACCACCAAGTCCACGTAGCGGCGACGATAGCGAAGTTCCGGGTCGGTAAAGGCATCGTAAGCCTGACCATCCTTCATCTTCACTATCGGAAGAGGACGCAGACTCTTTGACAGCACAGTGATCTCACGGGCATGCACGGTGATTTCACCCATCTGAGTGCGGAATACGTAGCCCTTCACGCCGATAAAGTCACCGATATCAAGGAGTTTCTTGAAGACTACATTATACATATCCTTGTCTTCACCGGGACAAAGGTCATCGCGCGACACGTATACCTGGATACGGCCGTCGCCATCCTGAAGTTCCATAAAGGAGGCCTTGCCCATGATGCGGCGAGACATGATGCGGCCCGCTATGCTCACCTCGCGTAGCGGCTCCTCGCCATCCTTGAAATTCTCGCGTATCTCCGCAGTATGCCCCGTCACCTTATATTCCGCTGCCGGATAAGGCTCGATGCCACGCTCACGTAGCGCCTCCATCGATCTGCGGCGCACTATCTCTTGCTCTGAAAGTTCCTGATTTGCCATAAATATATCTTAAATTAGCCTCAAAGGCCTATGTTATTTCCTTTTAATCTGCAAAGATAATAAAAATCCCCCATACCATTAATATCCATCTCTAATCCCCGATAGTTTTAATATCCCATCTCTAATCCCCGATAGTTTCTTACCGGGCGGCGGCTTTAGCCGCCACCTAATCACTAATCACTCTGCCTTCTGACTTAATAAAAGCGTAAGCCGAATAAAGTCTTCCGGCGAGAGCTGCTCCGGCCTAAGCGAGAACACCGGGTCTGCCGTCACATCACTATCCTTCCCGATAAGCGAAGCCAGCGAGTTGCGCAGCGTCTTGCGGCGCTGACCGAAAGCCGTCTTCACCACAGTCTTGAATTTTCGCTCATCACAGCCCAATTCCGTCCGGGAATTGCGCGTCAGTCGCAGCACGCCGCTCGTCACCTTCGGCGGCGGAGCAAAGACACCCGGCGGCACGCTGAACAGATACTTGCAGTCATACCACACCTGAAGCAGCACCGACAGGATGCCATACACTTTCGAGCCCGGACCGGCGCATATCCGCTCCGCTACCTCCTTCTGAAGCATGCCCGCCACTACCGGTATCTTCTCCCTATAATCCAGCACCTTAAAGAATATCTGCGACGATATGTTGTAAGGATAATTACCGATAAGCGCCATCTCGCCGTCGACCACCTCGTCAAGGTTCATCTTAAGGAAGTCACCCTCTATCACCCTCAGGCCGGGCATTTCGCGGTGAAGATATTCCACCGACTCCGTGTCTATCTCTATAGCCGTCACGTCGCGGCCGGACTCCATCAGGAAGCGCGTCAGCACCCCCATTCCCGGACCAATCTCCACTACAGGCAGTGAGCCCCACTGCCGACACTCCGCCGGCAGTGAGGCCTCCGATATCGTCTGCGCTATACGGTCAGCTACATTCAGGTCTTTCAGAAAATGCTGACCTAACGCTTTTTTCGCTCTTACTTCTTGCAATTCTTCTTATTTTTTAATCTTCTTTGCTATTTTGGCCGGCACGGCATCGTCATGAGCCAGCACCGCGATGGTCTTTTCCAGGAAATAAGGCTCTGATACGTAGATATATCCGTCGTATACCTGATTGGTATCCCAGCTGTTTTTCACCTTATAATAGCGGTTGCCCTCCTGGTCGGTAGCATAGCCTACTATCACCATGCCGTGGTCATCGGTGGTCTCCCAATTATCGAAGGTCTTCTGGCGGCTCTCCTGAGTGATCTCGCGCTCCTTTACCGGACCCTTCACCTCCGCCTCTTTCTTCTTGCGGTCGGAGTCGGAAAGCTTCACCCAGCGGGCCAGTTCGGTGCCCTCCATGTCAGCCTCCGTGCGCTTCTCGGGCAGCACGGCATACCCCTCGCGCCATTTGAACGTCGGCTCGCTCACATCGGCTGCCCAGCAGATAGTATAGCCGTTATCAAGTGCATTGTCCACAATCGCCTTCATTTCCTCCATCGGCACGTTGATGCTCATCGCCGAGCGCCAGTTGTCCGGTATCTCAATAGCAAATTCCTCGTAGAAGGGATGATGGGTGTATGAGGTATAGCTCTTGAACTTCTTGGCGTCAAGACCCATGGCTTTCGCAAATTCCTTCGGGGTGTAAGTCTTTCCCTGATAAGTGAAAGTCTCGGGCACTTTACCTAAATAGGCGTCAAGGATAGCCACATAGCCCGGCAGCCATGCCGAGGAGAGACGCTTGTTGCCGTTGCGCAGGATGCCGTCAAGATACCCCGTCAGTGCGTCCGCCATCTCATAGTGCATGTGCTTCTCCTCGCCGTAGTTAAGACCGGTATATGCCTCTTCGGGCACTACACCGTATTCATCCAGTACGCTCAGCACGTCGGCAAAACCGCCGCCTTGGGCGAAATTCATCTTGCCACCCATGCGGATATATTTCTTAGCCTTGTCGATATAGGCCTGACGCACGGTAAACATCTCCGAGAGGTCGAGCTCCGGACCTCCCTGACGCAACACCTCCTCCTCCATCGTCGAGGTGCCGGCAAAGGCCCAGCATGTCCCTGACTTGTTCTGGTCTTTCACAGGAGTCGTCGGGAGAATCTTCACATCGGTAAACTTAAAACCGGTGCTGTCCGGATTTACCACGCCGTCATCGGCTGTGGCGGGTGCCTCCATATACGTCGCAGAGCAAAGCATAGGCATTCCTGCAAGGAGTGTTAAAAAGAGTCTTTTCATGATTGGTATTGATTATTGGTAAAAGTATTATTATTTCTCGTTAGAAAATATGTTTTGTATAGAGTCGGAAATCGCGGAGATGATACCGTTCTCTATCAGATATACGCGCGGTATGCCCGAGTTGGCGAAAAGGGAGTAGGGATAACGTCCCGCAGCGGCCGCTACCGGCATCGTCAGATTATGCTCCGCCCAGTACGCGCTCACCGACGCTGCATCCTCCTCACGGGATATGCAGATCAACTGCGGACGCGCATCGGCCGGAAGTTTTAGCGTCGACTCATAATATTTCTGTATCAGAGGCAACTCCTTACGGCAGTCCGAGCAGTCGGTATTGAAGAAGATGATGAGCATTTCGCCCGTAAGCGGCGGCCGCGTAGAGAAGGTGTGCCCGTCAAGCGTCGTCACCTCCAATACAGGCACCGGACTGCATACCGTCACCACATCCGGTTCTTCCTCCCCCTCCTTGACACATCCCGACAGACAAACGCCCAATAATATCACCAGACTAAATAAATACCGCATAACCATTCGCGCTAATATCATAAATTATTAATCCCACTCCAAAAATCCCCACCCCACCACAAAGATAATCAATAAATCCGAAAAATTAATTATCTTTGTAATCACTAACACAAAAGATCATGAGATTTAAGCGTATTTTGCTCAAGTTGTCCGGCGAGTCGCTCATGGGAGCGCAAGGCTACGGCATCGACCGTGCCCGCCTCGAAGAATATGCACGGCAGATTAAGGAGGCAGTAGCCGCCGGCGTTCAGGTAGGCATCGTAATAGGCGGCGGTAACATCTTCCGAGGACTCTCCGGAGCCTCCAAAGGGTTTGACCGCGTAAAAGGCGACCAGATGGGTATGCTCGCCACTGTCATCAACTCCCTCGCACTCTCCTCCGCGCTCGAAGCAGACGGCCAACCCGCCGTAGTCCTCACCGCCATTCCCATGTTCCCTATCGGCGAACCATACTCCAAGTGGAAGGCCATTCAGGCTATGAAGGAGGGCAAAGTGGCTATCATCTCCTGCGGCACAGGCAATCCTTACTTCACTACCGACACCGGCTCCGCACTACGTGCCATCGAAATCGAAGCCGACGTAATGCTTAAGGGTACACGAGTAGACGGCATCTACACCGCCGACCCGGAAAAAGACCCCGACGCTACAAAATTCGACGAAATCTCTTACGACGAAATCCTGCGCAGAAACCTCCGCGTAATGGACCTTACCGCCACAGCACTCTGCAAGGAAAACCAAATGCCCGTCTACGTCTTCGACATGGACACCCCCGGCAACCTGATGAAGATGCTACAAGGCCAAAACATCGGCACATACGTCACCCCATAAATAAATCCTTTCTTACCGGGGTGCGGCTTCAGCCGCAACATCATAACTTATAACTCTGACTTAATACTTATAATGACTCTGACTTAATACCTAAATAAAAATGGAACTGAAAGAACATATCCAAAACGCCGAAGACTCCATGATGCTCGCCGTGGAGTATCTCGAAGATACACTTAGTCGCATCCGTGCCGGAAAGGCCTCCGCGCGTCTCCTCGACGGCATCCGAGTAGACTATTACGGCTCGCAGGCACCGATTTCCAACGTAGCCAATGTCTCCGTGCCCGACGCCCGCACCATCGCCATCACCCCCTGGGAAAAGTCTATGTTTAAGGAGATCGAAAAGGCTATCATCAACTCCGAACTCGGCATCACGCCCGAAAACAACGGTGAGGTGATACGTCTCTCCATCCCGCCCCTCACGGAAGACCGCCGTAAGATGCTCGTAAAGCAGTGTAAAGGCGAGGCCGAGAATGCTAAGGTCTCAGTGCGCAACGCACGCCGTGAAATCATCGACGCTCTAAAGAAAGAGGTCAAAAACGGCATGAGCGAAGACGTAGCCAAAGACGGCGAAGCACAAGTGCAGAAAGTACACGACAAATACATCAAGAAAATCGACGACATCTACGCCGAAAAGGAAAAAGAAATCCTCACCGTCTAATCCAAATTTCCATATAGTATAGAATACTATATAATAGAGAAAATTGCAATTCTGTCCCTCCGGGTCCTTATATCGTCCCGGAGGGACGAAATTTCATTAACCGGGTACGTAGTGCCCGGATTCCCATACTATAGATTTCCACCGTCCCGGAGGGACGGTATCTCGATTATCAGAGATATTACCCCTGTAGAAGGAGTCCAACTTCATCCCGAAGCCCCTCCGGCAGAGCCACACCGCGACGCTCCAGAGACTCCAGCCACCCCTTCACCTCCTCCTCCCTCATAGTCATCAGCACCTCCCGAAATTCATCCGTCTCCTCTTCCGTATACTCATCCGCCTCCCGGCCACGATACCTGTCCAACTCCTCATCCTCATAATATACCGGTGTCTCCACATACGGTGACGCCAATTTCTCACAAACAGCATGCATCCCGCAGCATATCCCCCCGCCGGAATGCCCTTCATCCCCAATAACTCCCCCCTCTGACCCATCCCCCGAAGTCAGTTTGTCTCCGGGTGCCCCCTCATCACTCATAACTTTGACTTCTGACCTATCATCATCCCTCTTCCTCCGGTCCGACCAAAAAAGCAGAAGACCAAACGCCACAGTCACTCCTAATATTATCAGCGCCCCCGTCATACCTTACCCAATTCCATAAAAAAGTCAGGAAATGACTTCCCTATCACCCCCGGATTCTGAATCATCATCTCCGGATATCTACGCCATGCCGGAGCAAACGCCATCGCCATCCTATGGTCATTATACGTCAAGATCTTCGGTACCCTCTCCGCCTCACAGCGCTCACCCTTCCATTCCAGTTGGTCATCATACGGACTCTCCAACACATATCCTAACTTGCGCATCTCCGCCGTTAACGCCGCCAGGCGATTGCTCTCCTTATGGCGCAGATGGTCCACACCACGGAAATTAAACGGTATCCCCGCAAGGCAAAAGCTCACACACATTGCCGGCACAAGATCCGGTGTGTCGCCCATATCAATGCTGAGCGTCTCCCCGGGACGTATCTCATTGCGGTAAAACTCCTGCATCTTCGCATCGCAGCAGAGCGTCGCGCTCCCATCCTCATTATACGTCGTCACCACTCCGGCATAACGGAAATACTCCGCACATTTCGCATCCCCCTGCAGACTCTTGTCCGCCGGCCGCAACGCTGCTATCTCTATCTTTTCACCGGGCAGTAGCGTCGAGAGTTCGTAGAAATATGACGCCGCGCTCCAGTCAGCCTCCACCACCATCCGCTCCGGCGCCTTCGGACGCTGTGCCGGTATGTATATCTCCACCATTCCATTCCCGGCAGTTACTTCCGTTTCCACCCCGAAGCGTTCCATCACGCCATCCGTCATGGCAAGATACGGCCGGGATACTATCTTTCCCCCCGTAAGACGTATCCGCAGACCCGCTCTCCTCATCGGAGCCGTCATCATCAGCGCGGAGATATACTGCGAACTTACCCAGCCATCCATCTCTACCGCCCGGGTCTCCTCACCCTCATCGCTCACGCCGTGAATGCCTAAGGGCGGAAAACCCTCCCGCTCAAGACATACTATCTCCGCACCAAGCCGGCGCAAGGCCTCTATTAATATCGCCATCGGTCGCTCATTGAGTCGCGCGCTCCCCGTCACCTCCAAATCCACACCCCCACACACTGCCGCAAGGGCTGTAAAAAAGCGCATCGGTGCGCCCCCCTCCCCTATATATATCTGAGCCGGCTCGCTCTCCCCCTTCTCCAAAATCTCAAACAAGGCATCAAGAGCACGCTGCAGTCCCTCGATATCCTCACCCGAGAGATGACCCTCAAGCCGGGCCGTGCCACCTCCGCAAAGCCGGGAGACAGCATTCATTATCATAACCCTCAAAGCAATCGACTTAGAAGCCGGCAATATAATCTTCTCCATATCAAAATTCTAAAAAAATCACCTTTCGCTATCAATATTTTTGTCCAAGACGCGAGCTTTAGCGAGTGTATTTCCTCTGACCTAAAAAAAGGCAAGCATCCCCATAAGACAAAAACCGATACCCCTCTCTCAAAGCCTCATCATACACCCGCCGCCATATACGAGGCCTCCCCTCGCCCGGCTCCAAAAAAGAACTGACCAGCAGCAGCAGCGTAGACTCCGGCTGATGAAAATTCGTCACCATCTCATCCACAACCCTCCATGTATATCCCGGCGCTATCATTATCTGAGTAGCCCCATTCAAGGCCGTCATCCCCTTCTCCACCATAGCATCCCGAAGCCCCCGAAGCCACTCCAAAGTCCAATCCCCCTCACCTACCTCATCACTCATAACTCTGCCCTCTGACCTATCATAAGCTTTCCACTGACTCACCGACATAGCCCCGGCATCGCTCACATCCGCCCCCTCAAGACACAGCCTCCCGAATTGAGGCAGCGACTCTAACGTGCGCACGGATGTAGTGCCCACCGCCAATATAGGCCGTCCCTCCTCCTTCGCCGCGATGATACGCTCTATCACGCTCAGAGGTACGCTCACCGTCTCCGTATGCATCGGATGCTCACCGATCGACTCCGACTTCACCGGCTTAAACGTGCCGGCGCCTACGTGAAGCGTCACCTTGCAGATCTCCACTCCCCGCCTCTTCAGGTCATCCATCAGAGCATCCGTAAAGTGCAGACCGGCCGTCGGAGCGGCTACACTACCCTCCACGCGCGAATATACCGTCTGATAGTCATCGCTGTCCGTGGTCTCGGCCTTGCGGTTGAGATACGGTGGTATTGGTATGTCGCCGGCCGCTTCGAGCACCGATGCAAAACTCACATCGCCGCTCCATTCAAGGCGGATGCGTCGCTCACCCCCTTCCGTCACCCCCTCTGTCAGTGTAGCGGAGAGCGTCACCGGGTTCCCGTCGATCTCCAGACGGCGCGTCAGAGCGCCCGCCTTCCATTTCTTGGCATTACCTACAAGACCCGTCCAGACACACTCACGCGTCGCGGCAAATGATTGCACATAGTCAGCCGGCGAGTATGGCTCCAAAAGAAAAATCTCTATCCGGCTACCCGTCTCCTTGTGAAATTCCAGGCGAGCATTGATGACACGCGTCTCGTTGCATATCATCAGCGGCGCCTTCCGGCCAGCCGCCGTCAGCAATTCACCCAATTCGTCAAATCGCCGGTGAGAAATGCCCTCGCTGTCTGCTACTAAGAGCCGGCATTTGTCGCGCTCAGCAAGCGGATGCTTGGCAATCCGCTCATCCGGCAGTTCATAATCAAACTCCTCAATCCGTATCCCCCGTATATCCTCAATCTTCATACCACAAAATTAATCAAAATTTTCCAATCCCCGAAGCGGCCCCCCCCCGCGAACGTACGGACATGCCTCCGGCATGTTTCCCCTCCCCGAAGCGGCCCCCCGCGAACGTACGGACATGCCTCCGGCTACAGTACATGACATTTTTTAATT
>CAYVZJ010000055.1:13477-16118 GCA_964456155.1 uncultured Sangeribacter sp. | reverse complement strand
TCATTCACGCTCATTATCACCAGACGCTCTTTGGGATAAAGATTCTCATCAAGGATTTTCTTTATCACACCATAGCCGTTCATCTCTGAAAGTCGCGCGAGCGTCAGGTCCACAAATATCACGCCATATTCTTCCAATCCGCTATAATCCACATCTTGAGAACGAGGCACAGTCTTTATCTCAAGCTTGCCATCGTATTTACGGAAGTTAGCGAGCTCAAAGGCCATCTTCATCGACCCATACTGATCCTCAATTACCAATATTTTTTTCATCTATCAATGCGAATTTTACTTTTACAGATAAACGCTCTTCACCCCCCTCTGATTGCTCCACCTCGGCTTCAAGTCCTAAATTATTTTTCGCTACATAATGGCGAATCTGCATAATTCCGAAAGTCTGCCTGCGCGTATGTTGCGTCTCGGGAGTTTGACGCTTCAAATCTTCTGCCACACTCTTCAACGAATTTGTACCGGCCTCTTCTCGGCTATTGCGAAATGCAATCTCCAATTCTCCTGCTCTCAGCATCCAATGTACCTCATAGTCTCGACCATACTTTCGCATATTGCTTACCCAATCGGTCAGAATGGTGTTAATCTCAAAAGAATTGCCCGATACATACTTATGCCCTGGATCTGCGTCATTCTCTACCTTTACCATTACTCCCAATTGCGACTCAACAATCTCAGATAAAAATGTGTAAATCTGCTGTACGTGAATACGTTCCGCTTCCATATCCGAAAAGGGATAATGCTCCCGGTTAAGCATTTTCTCTGCATATTGATGTATGCCTGCACAGTCATTTTTTACCGCTTTTATCATATCATTGTGATATGATTTCGGTATGGCTTCTTGCTCTGCCTGTGGCAGATTATAATATTCTATCAGATTGGCAAATGAACTGAGACGATTGCGGATATAATGCAATGTGCCTACAGCCTTATCTACATAATCCTTATGTCGCTTATAGCTTTCTACATAATCTTTTTCCTGACGATGCATCCTGTTGGCTAAAGCCACAATATTAACTATACGCCAAGACAATTGATTCAAAACACGATGCATGCATAGCTTTTCATGATAAAGAAATTTCCGTTCGCGACTTAAATCATATCTCACTGCATACAATCTTCGCTCATCTACGGCAAGCCCCACTTCCAACGGCACAATATACGATACATGCCATATCTCTTTTCCGCTCTTCTTACCTAAATATTCTGTTTGCTGCACTGACGATAAGCCCTGTAACCGTGCTGTTTCCGATGCGTCTACATTAAGTTCACGATCCCATTTAAACCACGCCGAGTTTACCAATATAAAGGTATCATGGCTCAATTTATACGTAGAAATATCGCGGATCCTTAAGTCTCCTTGTCTTTTATTCCAATCTGTTATCAGTTGTCTATACACCTTATGCGTCCCCTCCACAATATTGTGCGAGCGAAAATATTCATCTATCTTGTCGCTCATATCCTCTTCTATGTTATTCCACTTGATATTTGTCGCCTTAAACAGAAACGCCCACCATAACATCGCCTCTATTACCAATATCAAAAAAGGCATGGGTGGCAATTTGTCCGGTGATGACAAATAAAAAGAGTATACTATTGCGCTACATAATACACAGCCTATCAAGAGTCTCCATTTCTCCACATAATACGCGCGTGGAAATATCAAGGCTTCCAACAAGGGATAACATAACAGAAACGAATTGAGAGTCCCCTCTACTCCCTTACCCCATAACATTGCTGCTATCAGGGCGTAATTCCAAAAGATTATGATGGAGTCACCATGACGTTTTGAGATTAAAGCCGTCTGTAATCCAAATGTTATACCTATCAGCGTAAAATATATCCACTGAGGCATGACGTTTGGCTCGCGCATCACGGCAAGCAGACACAGCATGAGTAGGGCGGCCATCTTTATCCAGACAACTACACTTATCGACTGACGCTCCAACATCTTCTGTATCTTCATAATTCTTCCGTAAAGATGCTGTCACGATCCGCAAAACCGGTCGCGCTTATCTTGTCTATCACTTTTTGATACAGGAAATTAATAATCAGTCCCCAAAAGACAAACTCCAATACTCCTATCAAAATTACACCTCCTATATTTAGCGGCAATATCATCGTTTCATCCGTTGCTCCATGTATTATGTAATATAAGGCACTACCAAGATATCTTAAAAATCCGCCAAATGATGACGTTACCGACCAATCAAGCAGTCTCACCTGTATCACCTCAAGAAATTCAAAAGGCGCCGGAAGCATACATAATGTCACCATCACAAGATAGATTAAGCATACTCCTGTAAGCAACCATCCATTGTTAGCTATCTTATATAGACCAATCCTACACCATCTGTGCTTCTCTTTCCACAACCGGATCCGACACTCTTCTATCTTTGACCGTACAGCATCTGCATTATAATGAGTATTTACGCAATGATGAAGAAGTACAAAATACAATCGTAACGACTGCTCCAACGGAAACTGATCTATCTCTGCAGCAAATGGTTCCAAACGAAACGAGTCATATCCAAAATTCTTGTCAAGAACATCCTCAAAAAACATCCGAATCCACTGTCAACATAGAGCGGATTATGATACTCCTCCAGTCCATACTCCCGCTTGACAGCAAT
>CAYVZJ010000055.1:0-13377 GCA_964456155.1 uncultured Sangeribacter sp. | reverse complement strand
CAACATAGAGCGGATTATGATACTCCTCCAGTCCATACTCCCGCTTGACAGCAATGATATTGGCATAAACCTGAAAACGGTCAACACCCTTCTGCCGCAACCTTTTGTATTCCGTATCAAGTATCCGCTCTATATTCATAATATAAAAAGCAATATCAATATTTGAATAATTACTTTTCTACTTTAAGTTATCAATGCTGTTTTAATAATAAAATCAAATAATCTTTAGGCTTAAAAGTCAATCATCAATTTTCACTTAACATTCCTAAAATCTTATGTGCAAAATATACATCATGCAATCCAAGACCTATATTATATGAAAGGATACGCTCTGAGTCATCAACGCGACCCGGTTTGGAGCCTTTAAGTACATTACTAATCTCATCAAAATATCTGAAGCTGTTGAAGTATTTAAAACCCTTTACGTGACCTTCATCATCTGCAAATACTTTTTCAAAGACCGTATCACAATTTTGAAAACCGCGTGTATGAACTGGAACAATTAAAACTCCGGGCTTGAAAAGGGAGACATCTTCTACCAACAATCCATCGGCATCTGTAATACATGATACTATCACATCTGCATCGTCAACCAACTCTTCAACAGTATCAGATATCTCAAATGTTACTCCCGGAATTGTTCCATAGTGTGCAATTACTTTCTCAGCTTGATCCTTATATCTTTTTAGGCGTACAGTGATTTCTTTGCCTATGTTGGTCGCAAAAAAGCAATCTAAAGTGGCATACCCCATAGCACCAAGTCCGATAAATGAATATATCTTAGATTGAGAATTCCGGAATGTATTTATAGCAAGTGCAGCAACAGCCCCGGTCCTTCTTGCAGTTATCCAATCACTATTCATCAGAGCCTTCATCTCGCCCGACAAAGTATCAAAAATCATCATGTCACTTTTAAGTGCAGGATGGTTTCCCTTGATACGACTTACCACCTTACAGCCAAATGTATGGTAATTTTCAGGAAGAAGACACGGCATCGTATTGATAAAATCATTTCCACGAGGATGCAATGAAATCTTCGGAGGCAACTGGCATTCATCTTTTATCAGAAAGGCTTCTCGTACCCAATCTACACTTTTTGCCGGCGAAATATTAAGTTTTTCAATATCAAGTGAAGATACAATCTGCATACTATTAAATTTATTTGAAATAATCTATTTTCACCTACTTCACGGACATTTTACAAAGTCTTTTCCAATCAGAAATCACCGATTCAGTCGGCACTACATCTAAGTATATAAACTGATGTCTCATATAATCCTCAAGGGTTTTGCACATCCATTGTCGCCATCCCTTATCCGCCTTACCTATCCCAACGTCCGGATTCTCCTCAGGATATTCATCAACCGTATAGTGCCAGTAGTTCAAATTAGTCGGATCATGATTTACAAGTGCTTTACCTTCAAGCTCCAAAATTCTTTTCTTGTCTTTTATTTTTAGGTCTTGATAAGCAAGCAAAGCAATCTGTTTGTGAAATTCTATCCTCTCCTCATCACTCATTCCACTCGCATCTGCCTGCTTTAGTGATTCTTTAAAGACCTCAAAATCCGCACCTTTCGGAAAACTTCGCTCGTATGGAAGACGCATACCGTGTAACTTCCGTACACGCCAGCCTACTACGGTAATCTTATTCTCTACTTTCTCAAAATCCTCTTTTTTAAAGTCTTTAAATCTTATCTTTCTCCCATCCCATTTTAATCTCCCTTTTTTCTTCTGAGAATAACAAAAATCTTTAAGTGTATGTGGTGTGCCTACAAGAGAGTTAGAGATATTAGGCAATTCCTCTATTCGAAATTTTGAAAATCGGATAAACGCATTTTCTTCACCTAAGGAGATGTCTACACATTGATCATACGTTCCGTCAAAACGTCTTGCAATAAGGGCTTCCGAGCATACGTTCAGCAATTCTTTTGTCGGTATCTTCTTACTCCACCCCTTAGTCGGTAAGATGTGAGCAGGATATTTTCCCAACTCAGATGATGACGGACTGAACTTTCTTAATGTAGTCTTTAAGGCTTGCCAAAGTCTGAACATCTGCTACCAGTAACTCTCTGTTTTTATAAAGGTTAAAACTAACTAAACCATCCTCACTCACTCCCTCTTTTAAGTTAATTGAAAACAAGAAACCTTCCGGTAATAAAAGAGATACATTAGAGTCTCCGGTGGGAGCATAGCCATCCACAGATGCTTTATCAACCGATATATCTTCAAAAGTGTTAATAACCTTATCCATCATACCACGGAAACGCAAGCATTCAGCACCCTCCCGTTTAATAAAGGCAGAGAACGCTCTCTCCATTTTCTGTCTTGTAGAAAGTTCGGTAGGATTCAAATTAACCTCCAATTCAGAACTATTTCCAAATTTGAAGTATGTCGAAACTCGCTCTATTGTCGGTGACACGTTATATGAATGAGCCTCCATTGAGGATGAATAGGTGCTGGCGAGCAAAGTAAAATATATGCCCGCTAACTTTATCCATTTTTTTGGCTTTTTATTCTTGGGAACTGTTACTTCCTGTAAATTTTTATATCGCTTTCTCATCTTTTCTCACTCATCATTTTAAGTATATCTGACGTTACCGACCAATGAAAGGCATCATCAAGTAGTTGATTTAGCCTTTCAATATTGTCAGTATATTCTTCACGTTTTGAAGGCTTGCATAAGGATGCGTTTGTACGCATCGTTAGAGCCCCTTCGAGGTCATTATCTCTATCTTTGCTATACCCGAAAATTATAGTCAGACGTGTATCACTCTTTTCATCACTGAATGCAAGTTCCTTTTCCCACCTCGGCCATTCCTTGAAATAACGGCTCAGCTTTTCAAACTCCTGACCGATAAGATTTGCACTGAATATCTGACGCATGGCAATCTCTACGCCTGTATTTTCCAACGGCAAACGATAATTCAGTTCATTATACTTAATTAATATAATGCTTGAAAGTTCTGATATGTGTAGTATTTCAAAATATGATGATATGAAATCATACCATTCTTGAGCTTGAGTGAAACCTAAATATTCCGGAAATTTTAGGTGTAATTCTAAACCGGTAAGAGACGCTTTAACATGAACTTTGTCATTTTGCGCATGAAAATCTAATCCTCTCTTAAGTTTATCAAACGTAACTTCCTTTCGACCAAATTGCCTAATAAAAATTTCGCCTAATTTACTATCATTTATTTGCGAATGAGCGCATGTATATTCAAATTTCATGAACACATCCCTTAAAAATGTCCAATTATACTGCTTTCTTACTACCGGAGGAAATGGATATGACATGTCGTTAGTCCTTAATAATTGTTTTCAGTGCTTCTAATAGACAATGATTGTCGTGGCGGTCGCGGATGGCTATGCGGATATATTGATGGCCTTCACGAAAGCCCTTCTTAGTCGTACAGTCTTTAATCAAGATATTATGCTCGGTCAATAGACGTAAGGTAAGGTCATACGCTGTAACGCCTCCAATCACCTCACACAAAAAGTAGTTCGCTTGAGATGGGAATACTTTTAGGAAAGGTATTGTTTTTAATTCGTTGAAGAATAGTTGACGCTCCTCACGAAATTTATCGCATGAACGAGCATAGTCTTTTTCGTATTTTCCGTATATCTGCATATAGAATTCAGCAAAGGAATTGATGTTCCAAATGCCTACATCCTTGCGCATTTTATTGATAAGCTCCGTATCAGCACTCGCCAATACTCCTAATCTCAAACCGGGCACTCCATAAGATTTGGATATGGATTTCATCACACACAGTTGTGGGTGTGCCTTCAATATGTCATTGTGAAACAAAGTAAGCTCGGAGGCTTTATCGGCAAAGTCTATAAAGGACTCATCTATTACGAGACGTACTCCCGCTCTCTCACTCCATTCTATTAGTTTGTCAAGGCCTTCTCTGTCTATCAGATTGCCGGAGGGATTCTCGGGGTTTACAACGAGTAAAGTGTCTACCGGATTAGCATTATACCACTCTATCAAGTCATCGGTAGTATAGGTATAGTCTTCTTTCGAAGAGGTATACGCTACTATACGGTCTGACGGCAAGCGGTTGGGGTATTCTTCAAAAGTGGGGTAGATTATTCCCACTTTTCCCTCCAATAGACCCATCAAGCTTTTTATCAATTCGGCAGCGCCATTGCCCACTACTACATAGTCATGTCTAAGGGAAAAGTATTTTGCTGCCAGCAAGCTGTTCACCCCCATACCCGACGGATAATCACGCAACAATGGCTCAAAGTTGGCCTTCATCTCTGAGATCATCCTACGGCGTGGAAAGTAAGGATTCACTAAATAGCAAAAGTCCAACAGACCGGGATAACGCCAATATCCTCCGTATGACTGCTGCATCTTCTTAAGACGCTGCTCGGGAGTCGCAAATATCGTCTCGGCTATACGCAAATCCTGAACGTCATCTATCTCATACCAATGCATACCGGTAATCGGCAAGGCCTTTATGCCCGTGCCGTCTATCAGTGTTATCACCCTCAACACCTGCTCGTAATACTCGTTATCACCAAGCACTCGTATATACGCTTCAAGAAACGGCAGATAATGATTTGTTATAAATTCCTGAGAGAATTTATAAATATTCACCGTCTTGTAATAGGAGTCTACATCTTCATATTTAAAGCCTTTCTTTGATATGAAGTTCAGAATATTATTGTCATCGTCTATCGTCACAACCGTGCCATCATTCCAAGACTCATATTTTGATACAAGCGCGCAATCACGATAATGGCTGTCAACGGCTGCATGAAGCACGCTGTCTTCAAAGATAAGATCCGACTCAAGCAATATCGTATCTTCTTGAGCCATATATTCCCGAGCAAGCCATAAGGAATATATGTTGTTTGTCTTATCATATATCGGATTCTCTACAAATACCAATGGGCGATTCGGATACTTCTGCTCAAGATAATTCTTGAGTTTTTGACCCTCATAACCGATTACTATTACTATACGGCTTAGTGACAATTCCTGCAGTTGACCAAGCATACGGTCAATCAGCCTAACACCGTTAACCTCAAGCATACATTTGGTGTTGTCTGCGGTAAATTCACCCAGACGGCGTCCCATACCGGCCGCCAATATCAATGCTTGCATAAAATTTATGATATATGATTTATTACTATTCCCCTAATCCATCAAGCACGCCTACGGCGTCGCCAACGACATACGCGCCGGCGCAATACAATGATTTTGCTCGATTTAGATTCATGCTTTCTTGAGTATTAATGCTCTGACATGGATCCTGAAGGACTCCCTTCCTCCGCAAAGATAACAATTTTTTTCCAATCCACCACACCCCTCCCACAAATTACACCAACCCCCACCACCTTTACATCACTCGTCACTATGACCTCTGACCTTACCTCTCCTCCGCTCCTTCCCTGAATTCCGTGCTATTCAGTCAAGATCCGTATCAGCAAGCAAAGCAAGCTGCATTCCGGAAGTATACATCAGAGTAAGATTGCAACTACAAAGAAAAAATTCCGTGCCATTCACTTCAGCTCCGTGTCAGCAAGCGCAGCGATGCTGCATTCCGGAAATTACAATCCCGAAAAGTTCCAAACTCTACAATATTACCCCAAAAGCACACCGGATGTGACAAAGCCACCCCGCACGACCTATGACCCTGTAGGACAACACCCATGAGCAGCTCTTACCACTTCTAAAATTCCAAAAGATACCGCTCTATTTGATCCTTCAATATCGGAATGTCATTCTCCACCACCGCCTTTATAAATTCATCTCCCACAGTATAATAACCATGCACCAAGACATGACGCATCCGCTCAATCTGTCGCCACGGAGTATCCGGATGAGTCTCTTTGAGTTCACCGGTCAGTTTATATACAGCCTCACCTATAATCTCTATAAGCTTTACTATACCAAAATATTCCAGCGAACCCTCCTCAATCTCAAAGCCTCTTTCTGTCGTACCGGAGATTAATCTATTGATTGCTTCTTCAATATGAAGCAAACGCTCCTTATCTCGAACTGCTTCTCTCATATATCAAAATCTTATCCTTATTGGCCGAAGGAACAGCAAAATCCTTTAAACGGCCATTCTCTACCATATCCACTCGTTTCTCTAACAAATCCTCCAAATCAGTCATCATACCACATATCGTCAACAACGATAACCTGGATGACTTATCATAATCCACCAATATATCTATATCGCTCTCCTGAGTCTCCTCACCACGAGAATAAGAACCGAACAACCATGCACGCAACACAGGACGCCCTTTAAAATATTCAGCTATCTTATATATATATTCCTTTGTACGATCACTAATCATCACAAAAGTCCTAATTATTGAAACACAAAAACCCTCCCAACAACAAAGATAACAATTTTTTCCCAATCCACCACACCCCTCCCACAAATTCCACCAACCCCCCACCTTTACCTCATCACTCGTCACTATGACCTCTGACCTAAACACAAACTTTTCCCCAAAATATATCGTTATAATAATAAAGTAAATACCATGACAGCAGCCATCAATATCATAGGCACTTTAGCCGCCATCTGCATGATCTGCGGATATCTCCCACAAGCCATCTACACCATCCGCACGCGAGACACCGCCGGTATCGCAATGCCTACCTTCCTCGCCTTAGGCTTCGGAAGCGTATTCTTCGTAATACAAGGCATACTCACCGTCAACTGGCCACTGATCGTCACCAACCTGATCACCACCATCTGCTCCCTGATAATAACAATAATCAAAATCCGAAATGACCACAAAAAGCCCTGACACCAACCCCCGGCTATATCAACTCTGCCCCGGAGGGGCAAAATCTAAGTAACCGGTGACTATACATCACTATATCCTTATGAATTGGGGATTAAAACACAAAATGTACACATATGTGTACATTTATTTGTTATTCCAATATATTTTTATTAAATTTGTGAAAAATCAAAGATTATGGACGCTTTAAACGTAAGAGATTACAGAAATAATCTCGCCGCTTCATTTACCCGCGCCGATCGTGGCGAAAATGTTATTATCCGGCGTAAAAACCATCTTTACGCCCTGATTAGCCTCGGTGAAGACAAAACAGTCATAACACCTGAATTACAAACAAAAATCAATGCTGCCCGATTAGAAAAAAAAGACGGCAAGACTTTGCATTTCAACAACGCTCATAGCGCAATCAAATGGATGGATGAACTATGAACTATTCAATAGATTTCTCCGGCCAAACACAAAAGGTTCTCAAGAAATGGAAAAAATCCAATCCCATTGCATATAGACCCCATTCCACAAAAAATATTAACTCAGGGGTCGCAGATGTGCCCCGGATTTGGCCTTGTAGTGCGAAGGAACATAGCGGGCTATGTGACTGAGTCAAAAGGCCAAAGGCGAGGTGCAGCTGCGAGAAAGGGGCATCTTTTGACAAAATAAATTTTTTCTTACTTTACAGCGTCTTTTCGGCGCCTTTCGCCCATCTCTCCGGTCACTATGCCCGCATAGCTCCCTCCGAGATAGCCGAAATTCACTCGAAAATACGCTGCCCCTGAGTTAACATTTTTTGTGGAATGGGGTCTAAATAAATTCAAAAAACTACTCTTAGAACTCGAAGAACACCCTCGCACCGGCACAGGACACCCTGAGCCTCTCGTTGGTGGACAAAATATTACATGGTCAAGACACATCACACGCAACGACAGAATGATCTACGATATCTACGATGACTCAGTCAACGTCCTGATAATCGAATTAGAAGGACACTACGACGACAAATAACAATCCCCACCCGCCACCAATCGCCCCGGAGGGGCAAAATCTAAGTAACCGGGCACAAAGTGCCCGGACAACCACCACCCCGCGCCAAGGTCACGGAGTGACTACACCCTCAAAATGCACTTTATATCAACAGCCCCGTTCTTAAAATATCCGAATACAAAGGATTATTCATATCCGAAGTAAGCAATACCGGCTCAATAAGATTACTCACTTTTCTCCTCAGCTTCCATAATAACGGCGTATCTACAAAATAATCATCATTAAGACTATCTACTACCACCGCAATATCTATATCGCTATCTTCAGTATACGTATCCTTACTAAAAGACCCATACAAATATAAGGCCTTTATAGGAAAGTGCTCCGACACTATCTTTTTATAATCTTGAGCCAAACTTATAGCCTGCTTTTTATCCATAATTTCACCTACTCCTTTCCATCAATCTTTGACATTATTGACGCTATAATTCGCGTCCGCAACGCCTCCGCCTTATTTATCAATTCCCTCCCCTCCTCTGAATCAAGTGAAATCATGCTCCTAAAGACACTAACTCGTTGATGATATTCTGATAAAAAAAAGTGTTGGATTGAGACTCCCATTCACTGGCTGTAAAATATATCGGATTGATATCTGCTCCGTATCGCCAACCTATCTCAGCAAACGGGAATGCAAAACGTTCAAACATTTTATCTCGACTTACGCTGTCATTTAAAATTATTAACACATCCCAATCTGAGTATTCTTTTGCCTCACCTCTTACTCGAGATCCATATAGATATGCCATGCCAATCCTACCGCTCGAAAATAATTCCCTTGCGACATGTCTCAATTCCCTCAATATGTCATTACTTTTATCTTGCACGGCAATATCACTATCTTCTATATAATTTAAACATCTACTGTATATTTTCAATTCTGCAAAAATAATAATTCCATTCAAATTATCAACAACAGCAACATAATTTCCTAACCAACAAAACCAATACAATCCCACCCTACCCTGAATTCCGTGCTATTCAGTCAAGATCCGTAGCAGCAAGCAAAGCAAGCTGCATACCGGAAATCATACATCCGAGTAAGCATCTAAATAGAAAAAATTCCGTGTTATTCAGTTAAGATCCGTGTCAGCAAGCGCAGCGATGCTGCATTCCGGAAATTCTAATCCCTCCTAAGTTCCAAATCACTCCACCCATACCCTAAATTTAATTTGCATATCCACCCAATTTTAATTAACTTTGCAACAAAATTCACATATAAATAATAACGATGCAACCCATTCGCGACGCAGTACTCATACTCGAGGACGGCTCCCAATTCAAAGGAAAATCGTTCGGCTATCCCGGCTCTACCGCCGGTGAAGTCGTCTTCAACACCGCCATGACCGGCTATCCGGAGTCTCTAACCGACCCCTCTTACGAAGGACAAATCTTAGTAACAACCTACCCAATTCTCGGTAATTACGGGGTCCCGCCACGCAAACAAAAAGACGATGTCAGCACTTATTACGAGTCGGAACACATACACGCTCGTGCCATCATCGCGCAAGACTACAGCTGGCAACACTCCCACTGGCAAGCCGACCGCTCTCTCGCTCAATGGCTTAACGAAGAAAAAATACCGGGTATATACGGTATCGATACAAGGGCTCTCACCAAACTGCTTCGAGAAAAAGGCTCTATGCTGGGCAAAATTATCGTCGAAGGCGCGGAAGAGCCCGATTTTTATGACCCTAACAAAGAAAATCTCGTTGCCAAAGTCTCCTGCAAGGCACCGGAATACCACGGCGACGGCGAAAAAACCGTAGTCCTCGTAGACTGCGGTGTGAAACACAACATAATCCGCTGCCTCACAAAAAGAAACGTACGCGTAATCCGCGTTCCCTGGGACTATGATTTCAACTCCATCCCCTACGACGGTCTCTTCATCTCTAACGGTCCGGGCAATCCGGATATGGTAGATGTCACCGTTGAAAACCTCAAAAAGGCACTTCAAGGCGACAAACCAATCTGCGGCATCTGCATGGGCAACCAGTTGCTATCCAAAGCAGCCGGAGCCAAGACTTACAAACTCAAATACGGACACCGCTCGCACAATCAGCCGGTAAGACGCGCAGGCACCAATTCATGCTTCGTCACTTCACAAAACCATGGCTTCGCCGTCGACGACTCCACGCTGCCAAACGACTGGGAACCGCTCTTCGTCAACATGAACGACGGCACCAACGAGGGCATACGACACAAGACAAAGCCTTTCTTCTCGGCGCAATTCCACCCGGAGGCCTCCTCAGGACCTAAGGATACGGAATTCCTCTTCGACGAGTTTATCGCCCTTCTTTAATCTTCTCCCAATTTTTCACTCCCCACTCCTATCATTATGAACGATAATAGCAATATCGACAAAAATATAAAAAAGGTTCTCCTCCTCGGTAGCGGCGCACTAAAAATCGGTGAAGCCGGCGAATTCGACTACTCGGGTTCACAAGCTCTTAAGGCTATGAAGGAGGAAGGCATCTCCACGGTGCTTATCAACCCCAACATCGCCACTGTGCAGACTTCCGAGGGCTTCGCTGACAAAATCTACTTCCTCCCGGTAACGCCGGAATATGTGGAAAAGGTAATTGAAAAGGAACGACCCGACGGTATCCTCCTCGCCTTCGGCGGACAAACTGCCCTCAACTGCGGCGTTAAGCTCTACGAAAACGGTATTCTCGAAAAATACGGTGTCAAGGTGCTCGGCACTCCCGTGCAGGCTATCATCGACACAGAAGACCGCGAACTATTCGTCCGAAAACTCGACGAAATAGGCGTGAAGACCATCAAAAGCCAGGCGGTGGATACTGTCGATCAGGCTGCCGCCGCTGCCGAAAAACTGGGTTACCCGGTAATCGTACGCGCTGCTTACGCGCTCGGTGGACTCGGCTCGGGCTTCTGCGACACGGAAGAGGAACTACGTGCGCTTACCGAAAAGGCTCTCGCTTTCTCACCCCAAGTACTTGTAGAAAAGTCGCTAAAGGGATGGAAAGAGGTAGAATATGAAGTGGTGCGCGACCGTTTCGACAACTGTATCACGGTCTGCAACATGGAGAATTTCGACCCGCTCGGCATACACACGGGTGAAAGCATCGTCGTGGCTCCCTCGCAGACCCTTACCAACGAGGACTACCACTATCTCAGAAAGTTAGCCATCAAGATCATACGACATATCGGCATCGTGGGCGAATGCAACGTGCAGTATGCCTTCGACCCGCAGTCGATGGACTATCGCGTCATCGAGGTAAACGCGCGTCTCAGCCGCTCTTCGGCACTGGCATCCAAGGCTACTGGATATCCTCTGGCCTTCGTCGCCGCCAAACTCGGTCTGGGATACGGGCTATTTGACCTCCGCAATTCGGTGACCCACGAGACTACTGCTTTCTTCGAACCGGCGCTCGACTACTGCGTGGTCAAGATACCGCGCTGGGACCTGGGTAAGTTCCACGGCGTAAGACGCGAAATAGGCTCGTCGATGAAGTCCGTCGGTGAGGTCATGGCCATCGGACGTACCTTCGAAGAGGCTATGCAGAAGGGACTCAGAATGATTGGACGTGGCATGCACGGCTTCGTAGAAAACAAGGATTTCCACATCAACGATATCGACGCGGCTCTCGCACAACCTACCGACAACCGTATATTCGTCATCGCAAAGGCTATGAAGGAGGGATACACTGTCGACCGTATTCACGAGCTCACCAAAATCGACCGATGGTTTCTCTATAAGCTCTACAATATTATTGACACTGCCCGCGAACTGGATAAGTATGATTCGCTTGAGACGCTCCCGGATGATCTCCTGCGTCTGGCCAAGCAACAGGGCTTCAGCGATTTCCAGATTGCCCGCTCCGTGCTCGGACACACCGGAGGCTCGGCTGAGGAAATTAGCCTTCAGGTGAGACATCATCGCATCAATCGTGGCATCACTCCGGTAGTGAAGCAGATCGATACCCTCGCGGCTGAATATCCGGCACAGACCAACTATCTGTATATCACTTACAACGGTACGGAAAATGATATACACTACGAGGGCGACCATCGCTCTGTCGTGGTGCTCGGTTCGGGTGCTTACCGTATCGGCTCAAGTGTGGAGTTCGACTGGTGCTCGGTCAATGCGCTCCTCACCGTCAAAAAGGAGGGATGGCGCTCCGTCATGATCAACTATAATCCGGAGACCGTCTCCACCGACTACGATATGTGCGACCGTCTCTATTTCGACGAACTCACCTTCGAGCGCGTCATGGACATTCTGGATCTCGAACAGCCGCACGGCACGATCCTCAGCGTCGGTGGACAAATCCCCAACAACCTGGCTATGCGTCTCGACGAACAAGGGGTCAACATCCTCGGTACCTCCGCTAAGAGCATCGACAACGCGGAAGACCGCCACAAGTTCTCCTCTATGCTCGACCGACTCGGCATCGATCAGCCGCGCTGGCGTGAGCTTACAAACATGGACGATATCAATGCCTTCATCGATGAAGTGGGCTTCCCGGTGCTCGTCCGTCCGAGTTACGTGCTCTCCGGCGCCGCGATGAACGTCTGCTCCAACCCGGAAGAACTCGAACGTTTCCTCCGACTCGCCGCAAACGTCAGCAAGCAGCACCCGGTTGTGGTCACGGAATTCATACAGGACGCCAAGGAAATAGAAATGGATGCCGTGGCCCAAAACGGTGAGATCAAGGCTTACGCCATCTCAGAACATATCGAGTTTGCCGGCGTGCATTCGGGCGATGCTACCATCCAGTTCCCGCCGCAGAAACTCTACGTGGAGACGGTAAGACGTATCAAGAAAATCTCCGGACAAATCGCCAAGGCACTCAATATCTCCGGACCTTTCAACATCCAATATCTTGCGAAAAACAACGATATCAAGGTTATCGAATGTAACCTCCGCGCTTCTCGCTCATTCCCCTTCGTCAGCAAGGTGCTCAAAATCAATTTTATCGACCTGGCCACCAAGATCATGCTCGGTCTCCCGGTAGAGAAACCCAACAAGAGCGCCTTCGACCTTGACTACGTGGGCATCAAGGCCTCTCAATTCTCCTTCTCGCGTCTGCAAGGCTCCGACCCTGTACTCGGCGTAGACATGAGCTCTACCGGTGAGGTGGGATGCCTCGGACAAGACACGGGTGAGGCTGTACTCAAATCGCTCCTCGCAGTAGGCCACCGCATACCCAAAAAGGGCATTCTCCTCTCCACCGGTTCTTACCGACATAAGGCCGCCATGCTTCATAGCGCCAAACTGCTCCACAAGAGCGGTTACACCATCTACGCGACTCGCGGCACACACGCCTTCCTCTCCGAAAACGGTATACCGGCCGTGCGCGTCTACACTCCCTCTGAGAAGGATATGCAGCCGCAAGCGCTCTCACTGCTCCACAACCACGAAATCGACCTCATGGTAAACGTCACCAAAAACCTCAGCCCCAAAGAACTGAGCGACGGATACAAACTGAGACGCGCCGCTATCGACCTCAACATACCGCTAATCACCAACACAAGACTCGCCGAGGCTTTCATCTCCGCATTCACTGCTCTGAAGCCCGCCGAAGTAGAAATCCG
>CAYVZJ010000054.1:0-16642 GCA_964456155.1 uncultured Sangeribacter sp. | reverse complement strand
GCCAAAGGCATGTCCCTACGTTCGCGGTGGGCCGACGGCGAGTTATTTCAGGATTTTTTTGGTTTGGGTATTGCCGGTGGAGAGGCGCTTTACTTCGATGCAGATGCCGTGTTCCGGAGCTCCCTGGAGGCGCACTCCTTCGAGTGAGTAGTATTCTACGGATTCTACGGTAGCGTCGGCGTTGATACCATCCACGGCAGAGAGTTCGTTGTAGAGGGGCGCATCGGCAGCATAGGCGGTTGTGGCCGCATTGCATACGTTGCCTGTTTTGCCGTCGATGAGGAGAGCCACGATGCGCAGTTTGTCAGTGTTTTGTATCACATTTTTGCCATAGTCGTCAGAGCCTGCGTAAGCACATTTGGCATTCTCAAGCGGCATAGTGGAGAGATGATTATAGACCTCACCGGCAGTAATCTGCGCGGGGAGCGAACCGGCGACACCTGTTGTGTGGGGGAAGCTTACGATTACATCATCATAAGTCAATCCTTTGACCCAACGGGGCTGGCCGATGAAGAGATCCCAGTAAGGGCCGACGTAATTGTAATTGGAAATACTGTTGGCCTGCATCCAGGAAGGGTCGCTCATACCGTCTTCCACCATGGCATAAGCGAGCATATACTCAGCATCAGGGTCATCATATACAAACTTCACGTCAGCCTTAGCCATTAGCGCAAGATGCTCCTCATTTTCCCAATATAATTTCACGTCCACCTGTGCAGGCGCCAACTGGCGACGGGCGCGCTGCCAGAGTGTCTCCATATTCATGAAATCGATAGTATTCTTACGGTCACCCATATAAACTTTCGGAGGACCGTAGGTGTCGATGGGCATATCTCCCGAGGGCACAGTCTGCAGACGGTCTACACTATGATAGGCAAGGGCAAGAAAATCATGACCGTATTTATCGTTCATCTGCAGGCAGTTGACATACACCTGCGGACAATATCCGCACCATAGGCCGGTAACATCCTCCACCACCGGGTTATTGACCGGCACGAACGGCACTACCGTCATTGCGAGCATACCTGCCTCTGCATAACCGTTTTCTTCGCCGTTGATTTTAGTGAGAGTAACGGGCACATTGTACTCACCGGGTTCATTCTCAGCATTGAACACAAGGTCGAGAGTCTGATAAGCGCCGATCTGACCCAATACCGGAGTATCAAGAGTTACTTCTTCCGTATACTCTTTACCACCCACAGTATAAGTATATTCAAATGAATTTATGGGAGAATTGCCATAATTTACAATATTGGTGTATACATTTCCGCTCTTTCCCGGCTCTATGTATAGAGTCTGCTGCGGCTCCAGCATAGCGCCATCGGGGATAGTAGCCCCGCCGAGGATCACACGCATGGCGAGTGCCTGATGCATTGACTGTCCGAGATCAGTCCACTCGACATACTTCTGCGGCAAAGTAGACTCACCCTTATTGCAATGTATCATAAAGCACTCAGGCTTGTCTATATTATCCACAAGCGTCAGCGGATATTTCAAGGTACTGCCGCCGGGTGTCTTGCAACTCAGCACTTGCAGCGAATAGCCGACGTATACACCCTTATCCGTAAGAGTATATGGCTCGTCAAAGGTAATGTCAAGGCGCAGTTCCGGAGCCTCTTCCGTACCATAATTCTTAATTTCGCCCCATGTGCGAATAATATCGTAGGTGTAATCCTCACCGTCGACTCCTAATTTTGTAGTAAGCCAGGCAGCCGCATTCGGATCACACTTGCATTCCCCAAGAGTAGGGATATCCACGCTCACACCGAGTATCTGCATACCGGTAAGCCCCGGCTCATTGAGCAGCATTGCCGCATCTGTGCGGACATTCCTCTGGCTGCCGAAATACTCATAAGTACACCCGTCATACGAATAGGTGAATACGGTTTCCTCGGCTGATGCCGGTGATGCGAGCCAGGGGGCGAGCGTAAGCGCTGCCATCGCGCCGCATAGTGTCTTTAATCGTTTCATATAGTCTGGTATTAATATTGTCACAAAAAAATCTTTCCCCCAAAGATAATGGATATTTGGGAAAATTCAACTATCTATCGCCGTATAGTTTGGCTTTTTCGATATCTTCCTTCCGCTCTTCGGCTATTTGTAGCACGTATTGCCAGGCGGCGTCGTGATTGTTCTCAACGCGACCGTCAAGAATAGCCTCCTTGACAGCATCCTTTATTTCTGCTAAGAGCTTGCAGCCGGGGAGTCCGAAGTATTCCATGAGTTCGTGGCCGTTGATCGGATTTTTCCATTTACGGTAATCATCGGCGGCGTTAATTTCCTCCATACGCTTGCGCAGGGCGGCAAACCCCTCAAGTTGCCTTTTGACCTTGGATGGGATTTTGGAGGTGATATCGGCCTCACAGAGAGTCATCAGCGACTCGATATCCTCGCCGGCGTCGGTGATCAGGCGACGCACCCCGCTGTCGCTGACCCCCTCGTCGGCTACCGACTGCGGACGCATGTGCAGACCCACCATCTTGGCGACAAACTTCATCTTTTCATTCATGGGCATCTTCATACGGCGGAAAATGCGGGGTATCATCTTCTCGCCGATGTAGTTGTGGTTATGGAAGGTCCACCCCATCTTAGGGTCGTAACGCTTCACTACAGGCTTGGCGATATCGTGAAACAGAGCCGCCCATCTTAGCCACTCATCATCGCTGACTTTAGCCACATTGTCGAGCACCTGCAGCGTATGCAGGAAATTATCCTTATGCCCTTTACCATCCATAGTCTCGACACCCTTGAGAGCGCATAGTTCCGGAATGATAAGCGGCAGCAGTCCCGCCTTGTCGAGCAGTTTGAAACCTATAGAGGGTCGCGGCGAACGGATGATTTTTCCCAACTCGTCATTTATTCTCTCCTTTGTGATTATTTCGATACGCGCAGCATTGCGGCGTATCGATTCGAAAGTCTCGGGCGCTATATTGAAGCCGAGTTGGGTGGCAAAGCGGATGGCGCGCATCATGCGCAAGGGATCGTCTGAGAAGGTGGTATCCGGGTCGAGAGGTGTGCGGATTATCTTTTTATTAAGGTCGTCGACACCACCGAAGGGGTCTACCAGTTGACCAAAGCGGTCAGCATTGAGACAGATGGCCATGGCGTTGATGGTAAAATCACGCCGCTTCTGGTCATCATCCAGCGTGCCGTCTTCCACTATGGGATTGCGGCTCTCGCGACGGTACGACTCACGCCGCGCACCCACAAATTCGAGTTCGAGCCCATGTGCGCATATCTGAGCCGTGCCGTAAGTGGCATATACAGTGAGCCGCTTGCGCAGACCGAGTGCTTCCGCCACTTGCTCAGCGAGCTCTATACCACTCCCTACGGTGACGAAGTCGAGGTCGTTGCATGGACGCCCGAGCATAAGGTCGCGCACGAAGCCTCCGACTACGTATACCTCGCGACCCATACGGTCGGCGGTCTCGCCCACCAGATGAAATGCCTTGTCGTCTATCTCTTTGGTGAAGTTCATTTTTTAAAGTTGAGGGTTTAGAGTCGAGAGTTTAGAGAGGGTTTAGAGTTTAGAGTTGAGAGTTTAGAGTCGAGAGATTAGAGAGGGGATTAGAGGAGGTTTTGGATTTCTTCGGGGCAGATGGTGAGGCAGTTGAGGCCTGTTTTTGTTACGACGTAGGTATTTTCTACTCCTACTGCGCCGGTGCCGGGTATGACAAATTTCGGTTCGAGTGCCAATGTCATTCCCTCGGCGAGAAGCACCTTGCAACGGGCTGTGATGGCCGGTTGCTCGTTAAGTTCGATACCCACACCGTGTCCTATGAAGGCCTGCTGCTGGCGGTGTCCCATAAAATAGGGTTCCAGCTCTTCCTCCTTCACAATCTCCATGGCGCGGTCATACATGCGGCAAACCTCCACACCGGGAAGGGCCATCCTTTCAAGTTCGCGCAATATACGTCGTGAACAGTCATGAGCCTTATGAGCGAGGTCTGAGATCTCTCCTACCGACCATACACGCGTCATATCTGTCTGATAACCGTTGAAGTTACCGTTCATATCGACCATTACGGTAGTACCATGTTTCATAGTCACACCGTCTGCGCCACCGGGCAGTGACTCAGACTGTCCGGAGCCACCCATAGCGAACTCGTATGGTGAGGGAGAGTCGGCATTATCACCGTTGATTACGCTTCCCATATTAATCTCCATGAGTCGGCCGGCCACGCGCGTAAATCCGAGACACCCCTCAAGGCGAAGGTCGTGCTCTATCTCTATCTGCAGTTCAAGGTCGGTCATATCATGCGAATAGAGACGGTCTACATGCTCATAGACATTAGCCTGATGCAGCCCATCCTCGCGCATTTTCTCTATCTCATATCCGGTCTTTACCATGCGGGCGGTGCGCATCACGCCACTGCAGTCGGCAATCTCACTACCGGAGAAAGCGTTAGCCAGACGCGTCACCTCATTATAATACAGGGCGTCGAGCTCCAGTCCTAACACCGCGGGACGTTCCAGACCCATACCTTCCAGAATTTCGGGTATCTGTTCGGGCTTCCTGATTGTTATTACGTCATCAGCCTGCCTGAAGACATCCGGACGTATCACGAAGTATAATTTTCTTCCGGCAGCAGTGATGTATACATACCCTCGGAAGTAACGACCTGACATATAATACACGTTTGCATTATCGGCAAGCAATATTGCATCCATGCCGGCCTGACGCATCAGCGGAAGCACCTTGTGAAGACGGAGCTCCGTCTCGTGACGGAGCTCCGGCGACATAAATTCTGACTTTTCAGCCATATCTTCTTCTTAATAGATATCGTCTGAGTATTGAGGTTATTATTTCACCATTACCTTTTTGCCGTTGATGATATAAATACCTGCCGGGAGTGCGTTGACCTGGTCATTGCTGAGGTTCTTGCCCACACGTACACCCATCAGGTTGTAAACGGCATTGCTGTTGTCTGCAACTGCAGATTCCACCTTTGATGAGCCGCTCTTCACGGTGTAGAAATACTGGTAGGGAGCGGAGAACACCTGAGCGTTGTCATTGAGACGGGTGCAGCTGATGGACTTATCCGCCAACACGAAAGCATATTCACCGGGCTCTACCTCAACAGGCTCAGTGGCAAAGGTCTTGGTAACCGGATCTATCACACAGTAGGTCACTGTATGATCGTCAACATTCCATTCAGTGGCTTTGACTCTGCAAACCTGTACGCCATCGTCTACCTGACCGTCTACTACCGGATGGATATAGCTTGAGCTCATGGTGTCAGCAAAGAGAAGTGAGGTGAAAGAGTCATCCATCGTAATGACAAACTTGAAGAAATTCTCAACTACGGATTCATTCTCGGGCTCAATGTATGGCTGCGGGAAAGAGGGAATCACGTATTTCAGGTTATAACGCGGATTAGAACGTCTGATGGGATCATCGGCATTATCGGGGTTCTTTGAATAAGTAGTGATCAGACCGGCCGGAATATTGATATTGTAATTTCCTTCATATGTGAAAGTCTGGGAGATACCGTCCTGGCTTCCGAAGCTGATTACCACTGCCCATTCTTCACCCTCGTTGAGCACAGTAGCACTCAGTTCATATTCCGGAGTCACCGCAGTGCCGAAGAAATCGGTATAGTGGGCCAGACATGTCAGCTCGCTCATATATTTGTCGTTGAGCTCCACATTGACAACGTCCTTGTCAAAATAGATAAAGACCTCACTCATTTCATTTATCACACCGGAGGCGGGCTCTATCGTGCAGAAACCGTCAATCTGATAGAATAGTGAGAACGCGGGAGTAGGCTCGCCACCTACGGTAAACTGGCCTTCCGCCATCTTCACCTCATACCAGCCGATGCTTTTTTTGGCATTACCGAATTTTACAGAAGCGATGCGCGCACCCATGGCGTCAACGTAGGCATCCGTGCTTGAGGCAAGGTAAACACCATCCTTATACAGCTCGGATTTTACTTCCTGGTTAGGCACCACCTCTGCACTGCCTGCAAAGACAAAAGATATTTCACCCACACCGAGAGGGGAAGCATCACCGCTTATATTAACAAAACCCTGTACCGGAGTCACTGACTTAACGACTTCGGGGAGCGGAGCCGGCTCATTGACGAGCACCGGAGAGGCCGCGCTACACAATAACGGAGCAGCAAGGGCTGCAAGTAGTAAACTTTTTTTCATTCTTTTCAATTTTTAGTTCGTACAATATAGGTTGTTTCCACAAACTTAGTCATAATTTTTCATATCTCCAAAAAAAATATTAATTTTGCGGAGATAATAAATAATAACGGGTGGACAAATTTGCCTGCTTGCAACCACACAAAAAAATGCTAAAATGAATTACCTGTTCACATCTGAATCGGTGTCAGAAGGACACCCCGACAAAGTTTCTGATCAGATCAGCGACTCACTCCTTGACGAATTTCTGGCCCGCGACCCGGAGTCGCACGTAGCAATCGAGACTCTCTGCACTACGGGTCAGGTAGTAGTGGCCGGTGAGGTAACTTCCGACGCATACGTAGATATTCAGTCGACGGTGCGCGATACGATTACCGGCATCGGCTACAATCGCGGCGCTTATCGCTTTGACGGCGACTCATGCGGCATTCTCTCTGCCATCCATGAGCAGAGCCAGGATATCAATCGCGGCGTGTCGCGTACGGGCACTGAGGGTCAGAGTCAGTCGGAAGAAGACCTGCAGGGAGCCGGCGACCAGGGCATGATGTTCGGATATGCCGTAGATGAGACGGAGTCACTGATGCCGCTCACTCTCGACCTTTCGCACATCTTGCTTCGCGAACTCGCCGACATACGCCGCGAAGGCACGGAGATGACCTATTATCGTAAAGGACGTCTTACCACTTATCTGCGTCCGGACGCGAAGAGCCAGGTGACTGTGGAATATGACGAGAACAATCAACCGGTGCGCATCCACACCATCGTAATTTCCACACAGCACGACGAATTTATCGAACCGCTTGACGAGACTCCGGAGGCACAGCGTGTGGCCGACAAGGAGATGGTGGCGCATATACGCGAGGATGTGGAGAAGGTGCTCCTCCCCCGCGTCAAGGCCAAACTGCCGGAACATATTCAGGCTCTCTTCGATGACAAACTGATATTGCACGTCAATCCTACGGGCAAATTTGTGCTCGGTGGTCCGCATGCCGACACGGGTCTGACGGGTCGTAAGATCATCGTAGACACTTACGGAGGTCGTGGCGCTCATGGTGGCGGCGCGTTTTCCGGCAAGGACCCCTCGAAGGTTGACCGTTCAGCTGCTTACGCTTGCCGTCATATTGCGAAAAACCTTGTTGCTGCCGGTGTGGCTCGCGAGGTATTGGTGCAGGTAGCCTACGCTATCGGTGTAGCAGCGCCTGTAAGCCTGACGGTCAATACGTTTGGCACGGCGAAAGTGCCTTACAGCGATGCGGAGATAGCCGCCAAAGTAAGCGAGATCTTCGATATGCGTCCCAAGGCTATCGAGAAGCGTCTGAAACTTCGCGCACCTATTTATAAGGAGACAGCATCATACGGCCACATGGGTCGCCAACCGCGCACAGTGATCAAGACCTTCAAGAGCCGCTATGAGAATGAGCCGATAGAGCGCGAAGTAGAGCTCTTCACCTGGGAGAAACTCGATGCAGTCGACGCAATCCGCAAGGCATTCAACCTTGTATCCTGAACACGGTACGACCGGGCTCCACTGTCGTCAGAGAGAACCGGAAACCGTGTCTTCTGAGTATTTCTGCGGTCAGGGTCAGTCCAAGACCCTGGCCGTTGCGCTTTGTGGTGTGAAACGGATTGAAAATCATTGCAGCCTCATCCTCTGATATCCCTTTGCCGTTATCCTCAATCTCGACGCTCCACCCTTCACCTCTCACCCGCGTGGAGATAAGTATCCTTCCATCTTTTCTCCCCGTCTCCATTATGCTTTCACCCGCATTCTTGACTATATTGACCAGCGTCTGCCTCATCATCGTTCGGTCCATCTGAATTACTGGAGCCGGTTCGCAAAGATCTGTCCGCACAGTCACCTCCGGAGGAAGAATGGATTTCAGGAAAGGGAGTTCCGCCCGTATCGCCTCATTATAATCAGTATACCGTAATACGGGCTCACCAAGTCTGACGACTTCGGCATACCCACTGATAAATTCCGTCAGATATCCACAACCCTCCATGCAGCTTACAGCAAGTTCGCGCAACATTCCCTCGGCACACTCCATCTCCATGAGACTCTCCATAAACGAGCGAAGTCCACCGATGGTATTGTTGACCTCATGGGCTATCGTGCGTATTACCCTGCCATATGCATTTTTTTCAGCTTTCCGTATCTCATCAGTCAGTTTCTCTATGAGGATAAATGGCCTCTTAAAGCCTTTTTCCACAAAACTCAACCGCGACACCCGGTATATTTCCGTATCGGCACATTTTACCGTCATTTCCTCTCCATCCCTCAGTTGCGCCACACTCCTCAGCACCACGCCCCCGGCCTCATCAGGGAGTTTTCCGATGATATCCTTTTCCATCGTATCCGTCATCATTCTGAAGGCATCATTTACCAGCGTGAAGCGGTAATCAAAATCCATTATAGCCACTCCCATCGGCGAGACCTCCACAAGAAGATTGAGAAGATTATTCGTCTCGATAAGTCTGATACGCTCTTCAGACAATTTATCCATCAGGTTGTTAAATACCTTCACTATACGGTTAGCCCCCGGTTCTGCCGACGGTGTCAGACGGTTGTTATACTCTTCCCCCTTCAGCAGTTCTATTCCGGTCGCAGCCTTTCTGACCGGTTTTAAGGCCACTGTCCAGAGAAGTATGACTGATATCACCGCGACAAAAGCGCAAAGGGAGACCCACAATGCAGGACACCCTGACAGAGCAGTGACCGCAGTAGCCATTACGGCGAGCATCGTTATTAACCAGACAATCCTCATATCTTGATGCCAAGCTTATCCATCTTGCGGTAAAGGCTCTGCCGTGTCACTCCGAGCGCAAGAGCCGCTCTTGACACATTGCCGTCATATCTTTCGAGAGCCGTACGTATAGCAATGCGCTCTACATCCTCAAGTGTCCCCGATATATTCTTGCCTGACAAATTGGCGTTATCTCCGTTTTCTGTAATGACATGGATATCTTCCGTGGAGATAATCCCGGAATTGCTGACCAGTATGGCCCGCTCCACGATATTCTTAAGTTCCCTGATATTTCCGGGAAAAGGGAGTCTTGTGAGCAATGCCATCGCATCGGGTGTTATTTCCGGCACACCTATACCATTACTTGAAGCGTAAGACGTGATAAAATGGCGAACGAGCCCGGGGATATCATCCCTGCGCTCTCTCAGGGAGGGGATACGAAGAGTGATGAGGTTTATGCGGTAGAACAGGTCTTCCCTGAATGTCTTCTCCCTTACCATCGTGTCTAAATCGGCATTCGTAGCCGATACTACCCTGATATCGGCCTTTCTTGTACGGCTATCCCCTACGGGCTGGAATGTGTGCTCCTGAAGCACTCTGAGCATCTTTACCTGTTCCGGCTGCCCGAGATCCCCTATCTCATCAAGAAACAATGTACCTGTGTCTGCCGTCTCAATAAATCCTTTGCGCGACGCTACGGCACCGGTGAAGGCACCGCGGACGTGACCGAACATTTCACTCTCGAACAGCGATTGGGACACACCACCGAGATTGACCTTGACAAATGGAGCATGCGACCGGCGGCTGTTAGCATGTATTGCCGCTGCCACAAGCTCCTTGCCCGTACCGTTCTCCCCGAGTATCAGCACCGGGGCATCGGTAGGAGCGACTTTCCTGACTATGGATAAGACTCTTTTAAGTTCCGGATTTTCACCTATGATGCCGCAACGGTCAAAGTCATGCCCGTTCCCGACAGACTCATCCTTACGCAGCTTCAGGGCGGTCTCCACACGTTGCAGAATGACACGGTTCACAAACGGTTTGGTGATGAAATCAAATGCCCCCAGACGCATACCTTCGACAGCAAGATCAATGGAGCCCCATGCTGTCATAAGAATCACGGGAGTCTCCGGACAGAAGACTCTGACACGCTGCAACAGTTCAAGACCCTCCTCTCCGGTCGTGGCACGGGAATAGTTCATATCCATCAGAATCAGGTCATAATCCTTCCGTCTCACGGCCTCGAGAGCCTCATGCCGGTCTGAAGCCTCATCCGTTTCGTATCCGGCCCGATTTAGAAGAAAACCGAGGGAAAGCCTTATGGTCTTGTCATCATCAATTATCAGAATCATAATTCAAATTTAATCAATTTCCACTATTTGTACAAACGCGGGGGCTATCTACCTCAGTATTGCCGTGAAATCGGCCGTCACGGGAGCATCGGCGGCATAGTCCCACAGTGTAATGCTCCTGAGCCTGTAATAGTAAAGCCAATAGAGATACAGTTGATTTACAAAATCACGTCTGGCCTCATCCTTGTTTACACGTGAGTCATTGAGATCGAGTGTGGATATACGCCCGATAAGGAAAGTCTCAACATTAGCGTCATATCTCTGCGCGGCTATCTCATCGGCACGGCGGCTTATCTCCACCTGACGGCGCTGATTGCCGAAACGTTCCACAAGGATAAACAGATCCTGCTCAAACTCCTGATGTTCACGTTGCAGCGTACTCTCCACCACACGCCTGTTGCTCTCGGCGACCTTCACCTTACCCTTTCTCTTACCCCAGTCGACTATCGGTATTTCAAATCCCACCTGAGCGAGTTGATTATCCTTTAGATTATGATATGCACCGGAGAAATTATTGTCAGTACCTGTGTATCCGAACTGTGCAAACAGCGTTATGGACCGCATCTCCCCTTTGGCCTGCGACACGGCATATTCCGCCTCAAGCATCCTCCGTCTTATATTCGGGACATGGCTGTTGTTGCTCAAGGCTCTCTCCAACGCCGATGCATAGCTTATCTCAACGTCGGGCACCTCCCCCGGTATCAGTGGGCTTATTTCCACCCCCTCACCGAGCCCTATGAAACTCCGCAAGGTAAACATACATGAGCGCAGGTTACTCTCGCTCTCCGTCATGGCGGAGCGGGCAGACAGAAGATTGAGTTCCATCTGAAGCAGATCATTACCGCTGATACTCCCCATCTTCCGCTTTTCGACGGCCACATCATACAGTCTGACGGCATTATCCAGATTTTGACGTGCTATTTCGCGGTTTTCACGAGCCATTATCAGTTGGAAATAATATCCTATGGCCTGTATCGCCACCTCTTCGGTCTCACTCAGGAAGCGCGCCTTTGCTTCCTCGTAGCGCACCGGCTCGATACGCCGGCTCCATCTCACCGTATTAACTCCGAACACCGGCTGACGGAGAGATAACGCCACCGGTATCGACATGAATCGACTGTACGCCCCCGTGCCAAACTGTCTGAGAAAGTCAATCGAACTGCTGAGTGAGATTTCGCCGCCGGTAAGCCATATCTTCTGGCGAATGGCCAGCTCTCCGTTCATCTCCAGATAGTTGGTAGGAACAAAGTTATAATTCCCTTCGGCATCCATATAGGCACTGTACTGCTTGTAATAAGCCGGCAGAGTCGCCTTGAAGGACACCTCCGGCAGAAGGTCGGCAAGATAATAGCGATATTCCCACCAGGCCGTGCGGAGTCGGTCAAGCGATACGGCCGCATCAACACTGTTGGCACGTGCGCGCAATATCACCTCCTCAATATCCATCACCGTCACTGTGTCAGGAGAGACCGTGGCGGAAGAGAGACCGGCCTCCTCCCCCCGCGCAAGGGCGGGGAGGAAGAGAAGAGCGGCCATCAACTTAAATATTATATTACCGAATTTCATGTGTCATGCCTCCTTAGTTCATCTCGTGTCACTCATCCTTAAGTGCGACAGCCGGTTGCACCGACATCGCGCTGCGCGCCGGGAAGAAGACGCCAACTACCACTATACATTGCATGACGACATAGGTGAATGCGATAGAGACTCCGATCTCAGGCCATTGCATGTCAGCTCCCGACTCAGTGATGAAATAACGGCAGAAAAGTATGAAGAGAACCGCACCCGGCAACATACCGGCCAGCAATATCAGCGAAGATTCCGACATCAGGCGACGGAAGATATCCCGATTGGTCGCTCCTGATACTTTCCGGAGGGCAATCTCCTCACGTCTCTGCTGCACCCTGTACCAGAAACTGCCGAGAAGCCCTAAGAATACCATGAGCAGGAAGAACGCAGTCATCGCAATATTGATACGCACCTCGATGTCTTCATTCCTTTCAGTCAGCGACTGTCTGGCATGCAACGACTCTATATTATGGGCCACTACGTTACCCACCCTGCACGCACCGGGATCAGACATCAATTCCTCGACAAACTCCCTCCCCTCGCCGGGTTTTACCCTCAGTATAACATCACATCCGTATAGTATGGGATTTAATCTATCTTCCATGACGGGGAAAAGTATCATTCCTCCTGACGGACGCTCATATCTGACACGCTTGATCAGCCTGACTATTCCTCCTACCCTGTACTGGTTGATGCTGTCAAACATAACTATTCTGCCGACAAGATTCTTTATTCCACCCTCAATCTCCGGCTCCGGACACCTCTCAGAATTATATCCGTACGGAGATAGGAGTATTTCTCCATTACGCAGGCTTGCCTCAAGTTCCTCGGGGGTCTGTCCGGTCAATGACTCCGGGCGCAACACCCTCACGATATCAGGACTTGCGACCCGGACGTTGCCGCTGTACCTGATGCTGTCAGGCATGCCTTCAATCATAAGTGACGCGCCGTTATAACTGAGATAGAACGGCGTGGCGTTGTCGGAGATTGCCACAGCCTCCACGTGTTTATTCTCACGCAGTCTTGCAAGAAAGGTGCGAATATCATCCACGTTCGATCTGCCGTCACCTCCCTCCGTACCGTTTGCTTCCGTATCAGTGGAAGGAAGCACCTTCAGCGATAGGGAATATACATTTTCGGGATCAAAACCGAGCGGCGACAGGACACCGCGCAGGAGGGTTATCAGATTGAAAGTGAGATAACATATTACACCTCCAACCACCATTATTTCTACAGCCAGCCATATATTGCTCCTCCACTCGTGGAGTATCTGGGAAATCAGTGATCTTTTCATGATATATTAGTCGTTATGTCCCGATATGGCCTCTGACGGGGATATCCGCGATGCTTTCCAGGCCGGAATACCGGTGCTTATTATATTGAGGATGAAACAGAAGATAAGCGCGAGTAAAAATACCTGCCAGTTGAAGAGCATCGAGAATACCGGACGCGCAGCCGTCTGTATCTCGGTAACGTCCCAGTCCCGGGCAAGATAGTCGATAAACAGATTTGAGCAACTTATCATGAATATGACACTTATGACGAGTCCAATCATGCCGCCTGCCAGCGACAGCAGAAAATTCTCACCGATCAATTGCGACATGATGTTCAGGCGTGTGGCGCCGTATGCCCTCCGGACACCTATCTCCATCATTCTGCGGCGCAGACGGCTTCTCGTCATGCCGCTCAGATTGATGGCCGGCAACAGAAGCAGAATCGCGTAGAGGATATATCTGTTGCGGCGTGGCGTCTCGATATCCGGATCTACGTTGCTCCAGAGTTCGACAGTCTGCTCCTCCATAGTAAACGGAGAGCCGTGATATATCAGGGATATGCTGTCTTTGGCGTGAATGGTGTTATAGACCTCGTAACGCCGGGCAACTTCTTTTTTTACAGTTGCCGGATCTGCATCCTGCGCAAGCAGAAGAAATACAGAGGTTTCACCCCGGTTGAATCCCGTACCGTAACCGCGCTCCGGGCGCACCTCACGCCATGCCTTCCATATCTGACCCCACGTGTTGGCGAGGAATGGATGAGTATCACGAACGATACCCTTCACCATATACCGATCATTATCCAGAAGGATTTCCTGACCGGTCAGATCTCGTCCCTCTCCCAACTCACGCGCTGTGCTCTCCGACACGATTACCTCCCTGACACCGGACTCTATCTCCGCCTGAGTGAAAGGAGAACCGGTCACAAATTCAAAGTCAAAAATATTCCAGTACTCGTCGTCTACCGGATTGACGCGGTAATTTTTATAAGTAATACCGTCTGATGACACCAATACGTCTGAGCCGACACCCGATGAATAAAAGGAGACGTGCTCTACTCCGTCTATGTCGCTGTATAATTCCCGGGCAGCCTCGGAAGACATCGAACCGCTATACTCCGTGACATTACTCTTCTCATGAACGAATGGCGCCGAAAGGATCCTCTCCCTCCTGCTCTCCGGAGACATCTCGAGAGTCCCTATTCTGTTGACCATATATGTGGACATCAGCAGGAATATGGATAGCGCGGTGCCGCTCACCGTCACCCATGTCAGCAACGGACGCTCCCGCATATCATAATATATTTGTTTCAGATAATTCATAATCTTGTCAGTATGTGTTTATCAGCCTATTATTCTTCCGTCATGGAACCGTATGATGCGGTCGGTGGTTCTCGCCTGCTCCTCGTTATGCGTCACCATCACGATGGTGCGACCATCCTCACGATTAATTTCATGCAGAAGGTCCATTACCTCACGTCCCATTGCGGAGTCAAGATTTCCTGTCGGCTCATCAGCCAATAATATCTTTGGGTCACCCACGATGGCACGTGCGATGGCCACTCTCTGACACTGACCGCCCGACAACTGACCGGGCAAATGACGCGTCCGGTGACTGAGACCGAGACGGTCGAGCACCTCCGCCACGCGTCTGCTTCTCTCTGCATGACTCACACTTTTGCGGTACACCAATGGCAGGGCTACATTCTCAGCCACATTCAGGGAGGGTATCAGATGGAAACTCTGAAATATGAAACTGATATATTTGTTGCGGAACTCCGCCTGAGCGGAGTCACCGAGACTCTCCACATCCTTATCCATTATCTCCACGAGCCCGCGCGTCGGACGGTCAAGCATACCGATGATATTCAGCAGTGTTGACTTGCCGCATCCGGACGGCCCCATTATGCTCAGAAACTCACCCTCTTCAACACCCAGATTAATATTTGAGAGAGCAAGCGTCTCGATCTCCTTTGTACGGTAGACTTTATCTACCCCTTCAAGCCTTATTATCATAATCAGTCCTTTAGTTTCAGTATTTTATTTGTTTTATACTCGCTCATATCATTGACCACCACCTTCTCCCCGGCCTTTAATCCGTCGATTACCTCCACATAATCGAAATTCGAGTCTCCGAGCCTTACCTTTCTCAACTCTATATTCTTATCTTCAGGGTCTGCCACATACAGCGTATAGACTCCCGGTCCGTGAAAATACGCACCGTTGGCAATCCTCAGCACGCCCTCCTTAAGTCCGCATATCAGATTGAGGTCCACGCGCATGCCCGGGCGTATCAGCGAGTCTGCACCGGTGTCCGGCATCACACTGAAGCCTATCATCCCGTCTGAAGCCCGCGGCGTGACGCTGCCTATACGTCCGCGCAGACGCCTCTTGCCAAGTTTGATATTCACCATTCCGCCGGCACCGAGTTTGTCCCCATCCCCCTCGGGTATTTCTCCGGAGATGCGGAAAGACGCGAGGTCGGAAAGCACAGCTAACTTCTCACCGGCTGCCACACTCCCTCCGATATTGTTGTTTATATAGGTGAGTGTGGCGCGGCGGGGAGCCTTGATGCCGGCATCTGCGAGTATCCGCCGCGCCTCTTCAAGAGTCCGGCCACGGATATTCTCCTGAAGCCGGTTGCTCTCAAGACGCGCTGCGCGCGATGTGCTTTCATTAGCCAGTTGCTTGCGTAGCTGTTCAAGTTCGAGAACACCGGTTCTCCATGCCAGTTCGGCCTGACGCACACGGTCGCCCGTGCCGCTCCCGATGCTGTCAAGACGTCTCTCGTTGATAAGTTCCGCCTTCAGTTCCTCCACATACATGCGCTTGGCCTCTATCTGCATCTCAAGATTAGTGAGTTGGGTACGGTTTTCGAGACCCGCTTCCACCGTCGTATTACGGCTCACAGAGAGTTCATCTGCGAGTCTCCTCACCTCACTCTCGGCCGCATGGGTATCAAGACGCAGCAGAGGCTCTCCTGACTCCACCAAGTCTCCCTCGTGATGAAAAACCTCAAGGATGCGCGATGATACGGGAGAGACCACTACCTCTTCAAAAGCCGGAACGACCTTGCCTGTAGCCGATACAGTATTCTCCACATCCCCGACATCTACGGTGCTGAAAGTCAGCTGACCCCTTTTCACCGACTTACCTGACATAGATATAATAATTATCACCGCTAAGGTGACGGCCAGCACCGCAACACCGGATATCAGCCCTCGCCGCCACATCCGTCTGCGGCGTTCGGATGTCGGTATTGCCCTGTCCATTCCGGAATTATTCTGCATTTCATTTTTTGTCATACGTAAATCTAATATAGCAATGAGCGTGCCAAAATGATAAGTTGCTGTGTGTCAATCATCTTTATATTTACTCCGGTGTCCGAAAGCGGACAAATACCGCAAAATCGGACACCGGGGTATAAGATGAGAAAAATAGCCGGAATCTGACGGATGGCATAATGAAAAAGGCCACTTCAACTGAATGAAGTGGCCTTTTGTCGGGGTGAGGCGACTCGAACGCCCGACCTCTACGTCCCGAACGTAGCG
>CAYVZJ010000053.1:0-16874 GCA_964456155.1 uncultured Sangeribacter sp. | reverse complement strand
TTGAATGAAACTGCTGACTGGCGATACCTGTATAAATTTTCATTTATGGAAACTTGGAATCAACTTTCTGACGAAGAAATAAAAATAGGTTTTGTAGCCTCTTGCATAGAGAGCGTTGCTGACAGGCTTGGGTGCCGATATGATGAAATCCTCAACAGAATGGAGAATGTCGGTCTTATAGACAACTACATATACCCGCATTATGAAGCGCTACATTCCGAAGATAGAAATAATCTGACCGACAATATAATCGACACCCTTAATCGATGGGAAGTCATCAAAACAACAACCAATGGACAATAAGATAGAGATATATCACGCAGCGACCGAGGCAATCCCCAGACCTTTGTGTGGAGTCGGCAGAAAAAACCTTGACTTTGGTCCCGGTTTCTATCTCACAGATGTCTATGACCAGGCAGTAATGTGGGCAAACAGGCGTGCTGCAGAACGACAGCTTCCGGCGACACTCAATGTTTATATTCTTGACCGTGAAAACATGTTTAAAGAAGCTCGTGTCAGGATTTTCGAGAACTATGACAAAGACTGGTTAGACTTCATTGTGGCATGCAGAAAAGGAGAACCCGTGTGGGAAGAATACGATTATATAGAAGGTGGTGTCGCCAACTACCGTGTCATTGACACTGTCAATCTATTTATCAACGGACTGATTTCAGAAGAGGGTGCGCTTAAACGCCTACGCTATCTGAAACCTAACAATCAGATTTGTATTCTTAACCAAGAACTCCTTGACCGCCATCTTGTATTTAACGAAGCGATAAAATTGTCTGAGTGATGGATAATTACAGTAAAGAGATACTCGATATATTAAGGTGGAGCCGGATGGGCGTCATCGCTTGCCGCATTGCTGAAAAGATTGGCATCTCACCTCTGCAGGCACTTAAGGATTTCTACCGTAGCGCGACATGCATGAAATTCCACGACCGTAGCACCGGTCTTTACATGCAAAGTGATTTTTATATCGCTGATGACTATCTGATGGAAATAGATGGTTTACAAGAATGAAACTGCTGATTGAGGATTACCAGTACAATGCCAAGGATGTTGCCGATGTTCTTGACGGGTTGTTTACCCTGCAGGATATTGACAACAAAATCTGTGTGAGCTATGTAGGGTATTATTATAATCCGAAAATCAAGGACTGTGTATTCATATTGCCCAAAGTTCTTCTTGACGAACCCCAAAAGCGGGATGAAAATGACCGAGGTTATGTGTTTGGTAAATACAAACCATCAGCTCTGATACACATAGACGAAGCGGAACTGGAAGAGCATGAAAGGAAATTTATATATGAATTTGCAGTATGGATACACCGTGCCATTGTAGTCTTCAATGAAGCGAGTGAGAATAATGGAATTGTGCTCCGAAAGCAGATAGAAAGTGATGGCAGCGGGACTAAGAAAAAGAGCAATACACTGCTTGATGTTATTCTTGCACTGATACGTTTCAACAAGGAAAACCGCTCTTTCTTCACCTTTATTCTCAAGGACATACATTCCGGCTTCAATAAAATCAACTGGGGGAAAACCATATCAGGCACTTCTGCTGTAGTGCAAGGTGAAGAACCGATATATCTCAATCCGGTCAATAAGAAACGTCAGATAAATTTTGACGAGGAACTGATTGTAATATTCTTTTCCATCTTGAAATATATAGCTGACAGATTTGGCTTCAGGACAGAAATTCCGTTTGGATTCAAGTTAATCACGGGCAGTCAGTTTGAGAGATATATCAACGGCTTTGGCATGAGACGCCTTCGTCAGATTAAGTACAAATACTATTCTGACATAGCTGTGAGATTATGGGATCTGTGCTACGCATTCTTCGATAAGGCATACCAGATCAACATGTCTGTTGATCAGAGCGAATATCTTCTTGTCAAGAATTTCCATATCGTGTTTGAGGCTATGATTGAAGAACTGATAGGAGACAATGACGTACCTAAAGGCTTGAAAGAACAGGAAGACGGAAAACTCGTGGACCACTTCTATACTTATCAGGGACTTATCAGTAATCGCGAGGAGAACAACGATGTCTATTACATCGGTGACTCCAAATATTACAAGATAGGCAGCAATCCCGGCAAGGAATCAGTTTACAAGCAATACACCTATGCCCGAAATGTGATACAATGGAATCTGAATCTCTTCCTTAATCCAAAGAACAGGGCAGAGGAAAAAAGCAGATATCATGATATAAAACTGAGAGATGAAATCACAGAGGGATACAATATAATACCAAATTTCTTTATCTCCGCTAATATTGACCCTTCGACATTGTCGTACGAAGACCGTACCGTCGAACACATCCCCCAACCGCCTATAACTAGACATTTCTCCAATCGTCTATATGACCGGGACACCCTGCTGCTCTCACATTATGATGTGAATTTTCTCTATGTGCTTTCCATATACGCTCGAAACAATGCCGGAGCGAAAGAAGCATACAAGGCCGCAGTCAGGAAGAAATTCCGGGTATCCATTCAGAAGATATTGAACGACCATTTCAAATTCTTTGCTATGCAGGCGCACACGGATGTGGACAGCAAGGAATATTTCAAGACCCATTTCAGGGATGTTATTGGCAAAACTTTCTCTCCATATCAGAACGATGATATTTTCTCGTTAGCTTTAGACATGTCAGACCCTGAAAGCCAACCATTGATCGACAAGCTCAAAGAACATTTCTATATCGCAGAATGCAGTCTTGGCGATGAGCCCTCAAGAGTCATACAGAAAGCGAGAGAAGAAGCTGTGGAATCTGTCAGCAAGATAGAATATGCCGGCAACTTCCTGACATGTGTGGTACGAAAGTTAGATACAGAGGAAGACAATATAATGCTCTATGAAATTTTTTCAAATCATCAGGCAGATGGTCATACTTATACAATGCTTCAGATGCCAAAAGGCGATCTGTCTCAAATCAAGTATCTGCTGCCCATAGTCGGTAATACCATAGACGGCTATTATGATATACGGGAAATAACATTTGGTAAGCGCACGAAAAAATTCAACGATAATGGAAAAGTTGTTCCTGTCCAACTTCCTACCTTAAAAATCAAGATAGGATCATATCACCCCTTTGACAAGACTTATTCTAAGGGTATATCTCCGCGCATGGCCAACCAGATATGGACACCTGACAAACTGAAAGAATATGTCTTTGACAAAAGCAATAATTACACTACAGGTGATGATGCAGCCCTATTAGCTACCGGTGATTTTTAACATTTTTTGGGGAGAACGGGCAAATAATTTGACCTGTTTTACGTTAAGCAATTGGTGAAATATATAATTTTTCAGCACGTGAACATATCAATCTCTTACATATATAAATATTTGGCTAATAGTCGCTCCGGCTTATTCCACTCCGTAAGACTCTGTGCCATAATGATTTTATCATTACTGGCGTCTTTCGGTGTCTCTGCTCGTGAGGCTGATTACTATGCGGCTTCGTCTAAACTTGCTAACGGCAAATGGGCTAAAATAAAGGTGGAACGCACCGGCATTCAGTTTGTCAGCAATGCCACTCTCGCCTCGCTCGGATTCAAAGACCCGGCCAAAGTAAACGCTTACGGCTACGGCGGTGCTCTCATATCTGAAGTTCTGACTGATTATCAGCCGGATGACCTCCCTCTCGTACCGACAGTGCACACTGCCGGCGGTATCCTCTTTTTCGGCAATGACGTGATAAGCAGAACCCTCGCTTTAAGTGATGCTAAAATGCAATTCACTCATGCCGCCAACCCTTACTCTGACGACTCCTGGTATTTCCTCAGCGATATCGACACTGCCGCCAATACCATTGATGAGATTGACATAAAAGACACTCCGGCTGAAATCGTAGATACCTTCACCGAACAACTCATTTACGAAAAGGACCTTTTTGCGCCATCCACCACCGGACGTGTGCTCCTCGGCGAGGACTTCCGCTCACCGGCCACACGCGCTTTCTCTTTCCAACTCCCCGACAATGCCGGAGAGAATGTAAATTTCAAAGTGGCATTCGCCTCTAATACTTCAGCGGCCTCCTCGCTCTCATTCAATGTCAACGGTGCCAAAATTCCCGCATTGACTTCCGACGCTATTCCGGCTATTACAAATATCGAGCAGTTCATGCGCTATGTCACCACCGCTCACTCCGCCTCCGGCGTCGGCGCCAACATGCAACTCCAGATACAATTTAAGGGAAACGGCAACATTCAGATGGCCCGTCTCGACTTTATCGAAGTGGAGTATACCCGCCGACTCAAACTCACAGACGGCCAACTCTACTTCATGACCAACCGCGCTGCTCCGGCTCGCATGCAGATATCCGGATGTAACGCGGACGTCACTGTGTGGGATGTCACCGACCCTTCTAATATAGCCAAAGTAAAAACTGACGTCAACGGCAGCGTGGCCTCTTTTACCGCTCCTGCCGGATTCCGCAAATACGTGGCATTCAATGCCAACGTCTCCGGATATCCCATCTCCACTACTACGACGGTGGCTAACCAGGATATACACTCCCTTCCCGCGCCGGATATGCTTATCGTCTCGCCGGCCGAGTATATGAATGCTGCCAATCGCCTCGCTCAGCATCACGCTGATGTAGACGACATGACCGTGCATGTCCTCACTCCGGAGACAATCTATAATGAGTTCTCCTCCGGAACGCCCGACGTAAGCGCCATGAGAAAGGCACTCAAAATGTGGTATGACCGGGCGCTGGCACAAGGCATTGAGCCAGTAAAATACTGCCTGCTAATGTCAAGACCTACTTACGACCATAAGACGTCATCAAGACCTACCCCCGAGCGACCGCTCATACCTACCTGGCTTTCAGACGGTGGTATTTCACATACCACCTCTTACAGCACCGAAGATTTCATCGGCATGCTCGACGAGACATCCGGCAATTCATTCAAGATCGGTCGTGAGAAGATACAGGTGGCCGTAGGGCGACTGCCGGTAGTTTCTGCCGAAGAAGCCGATCTGATGGTTAACAAAATCATCAATTACGTCAATAATCCCGACCTCGGTGCATGGCGCAACAATATCATGATCATCGCTGATGACCAGGACAACGGCGTGCATCTCTCCCAGGCTGAAAGGGTGTATCAAAACATGAACGCCTCAGAGACCGGAAATGCCTTCCTTTACGAGCGCCTTTACCTTGACTCTTACAAGATGATGGCCTCCTCCGTCGGCAATACTTATCCGGAAGCCAAAGACCGTATGATGCGTCTTTGGAATGAGGGTGTATCTTACATCAACTACATCGGACACGCCTCTACCAAAGAATGGGGACACGAAGATCTGCTCAACTGGACAGATATCAACAACTTCAGCAACACGCGCTTACCATTCCTATATGCGGCTACCTGTGAGTTCGCCCGATGGGACGCCACTGACCGCAGCGGTGCTGAAAAGTTGTGGCTCTACCCGGCCTCCGGCATTATCGCCACTATCTGCCCTAACCGCACTGTGTATATCACGCAAAACGGCAATCTTAACTCCGCTACCCACAATCTGATCTTCAACGGCGGACGCAACAATACCAAACGCATCGGTGACATCATGATCGACGGCAAAAACGCTCTATCTTCTACCGATGACAACAAACTGAGATATATCCTGATGGGCGACCCGGCTATGGCGCTTGTCATACCCTCCAACAGAATTTCTGTGGAAAAGATAATGAGTAATGACGCGCCAGCCCAAGATGATGATCTTCCGGTAATCCCGGCTCGTGGCAAGGTCAACCTTTCCGGCAAAATATATCTTCCCGACGGCAGCGTCAACAGGGATTTCACCGGTGTGATGCACATTCAGGTGCATGACGCTGAAATGCCCGTCGAAACCAACGGCAACGGCGAGGCTGGAGTCGTTTCCGTCTACAATGACCGTAAAACCAAACTCTACACCGGCAGCTGCCGCGTAAAGGATGGGGAGTGGCAAACCACAATCCTCATGCCTGCGGAGATTGAAAACAATTATTCGCCGGCAAGAATGACCTTCTACGCTTCCTCAGAAGACGGACAGGAGGCTAACGGCGCCTTCGACCGCTTCTACGTCTACGGCTTTGACGACAATGCCGAGGAAGATAATCAGGGACCGGAGATCAAACTCTTCGCGCTCAACCGTCCGGACTTCGAAGATGGCGGACTCGTGCACACCACTCCCATAGTGCTTGCGTCCTTCTCCGACCCCTCCGGCATCAACATCTCCGATGCCGGTATCGGACATAAAATCACTTTATGCCTCGACCAAAACACGTATTACGAAGACGTAAATTCTTACTATTCTTCTGACCCGGATGACGGTACCCTCGGCTCCATATCATATCCGATGCCAACCCTCTCCACCGGCGAGCATACCCTCCGGCTAACCGTATGGGATAATGCCAATAATTCTGCCACCAAGACACTGAAGTTTAATGTCGGAGTGGCTATGGATCCGGTGATATATTCCATTGACACAGATGTCAGTCCTGCAAGAGAAAACGTCAACTTCCTCCTCTCCACTGACCGTCCGATGGCCAAGATGGAATGCACTGTTGAAGTCTTTGACCTCAACGGCAGAAGAATATGGCAGAGCAGTGAGCAGGTGGCTACAGATATGACCTCAGCATTGAGCGTCTACTGGAACCTCTGCGATGCTTCCGGAGCAAGAGTGCCCAGAGGCATATATCTCTACCGCGCTACTCTCAAGACGCCCGAAGGCACTTCCACCACTGCCTCAAAGAAATTGGCAGTCACCGCGCCATAATACTCAAACTGTTAAATCGGGAGAACATCTCTTCCTCCGGTCTTAACATTTTTGTGGAAAGGGGTCTAAATTTTTACTGTTTTTTCAGTATCTTTGCATAAATATTGTATCTTTTATAATGTCAACTACTTCTGCCGAACATATCATCCTGCCGGAACCGACACTGCGACGACTCCCCTGGTATCTTGCATACGTGGAGACGCTGCTCGCGCGAGGAGAACAACACATTTCCTCCACCGGCATCTCAAAGGCGCTCAACGTTGACAGTTCACAGATAGCCAAAGACCTCTCCTTCCTCAATCTCAAAGGTAAGACAAGGATTGGATACAACGTGGCCGACCTCGTCAAGACGCTCTCTGACTTTCTCGGTTTTCAAAAGATACACAAGGCATGCGTATTCGGCACCGGAAGTCTTGGGAAGGCACTCATTCATGACAAGGGTCTGGCCAACTACGGCCTTCAGATAGTGGGCGCTTTCGATATCAACCCGCGTGTAATCGGCACTTTTATCGAAGATGTCCCGGTCTCCGATATCGCTGATATAGATGAGATTGTCAATAAGTTTCATCCTATCGTGGCTATTATTTCCGTGCCGCCGGACATCGCGCAGAATGTTGCCGACACTGCCATAAAGGCCGGATTTAAGGCTATTTGGAATTTCACGCCATATCGCGTTCGCGTCCCCGAAAATATCGTAATGGCCAATACTTCCATCTATGCCCATCTGGCATTAATATACAATCGTCTTAAGACTGACAACTGACTCTGACAGCATATATGAAATTTCTTATCGCATTTGATTTCATAATACCGGACGCCTGGCTCCCCCTTCCCGACTCTGTTGGACTGCAGACTGACAGACCTTTCTTCGTGCCGGATGACGAAGGCGCCTTCTCCACCTTCCCCTCAATCGCTGTCAGAATCGACAGATTGGGAAAATGTATAGAGACGCGGTTCGCTTACAGATATTGGCGGGAGGTCGCTCCGGCACTCTTATCAATGCCCAACGTCGCTGTTCGGAATTTAGAACACGGAATAATCCCCAATGCTTCCCTCCTTTGCTTTGACTCTGCAATTATTACAGGACATTGGATACAGACCGACGCGCCGGAATTTACATTCTCCCCATCCGACAATACTATCGCTATTGACCGGACTCTCATCGACGATGCCATTCGCCGCTTCTCACTCCTTAATACCCTCAAGACCGGCGATATCCTGATTTTTCCGGCAAAATCGCCTTTTGCTCCGGTGCCCGATACCGTTGTCACTGCATATTCTGCTCAAAATAAGGAGCAATTATTGCTACGCACTAAAATAAAATAAGAATAACACCCGATATCTATGAAATATATCCTTACTATATTGACCGTCGTCCTCTCGGCAATGACGCTTTCCGCTCTCCCTAAAGGCTTCTACGCTCCGCGCTCCGTGCTCGGAGAGGGCAACTGGGTAAAGGTGGCCGTTGATGAGTCAGGCGTTTATGAGATCACTTATCAGACTCTGCGCGCCATGGGCTTCGCCAACCCGGAAAAGGTAGGCGTCTACGGACGTGGAGGCAAGATTCTCCCTACTGAATTTGTGGCTCAAAGCGGCAAACCGAATCTTTTCGACGACCTCTCGCCTGTGGCAGTCCTGCATCGGGATGACAAACTCTTCTTCTATGCACTCGGCGTCGACAGCCATACCTACCGTCAGGCTGCCGCTCTCTCTACAGGAGGATATTTCTCACGCGAGTCTAAGAATATCTACACCAACAAGGGATATTACTTCCTCACAGATACGGGTTCTCCTGTAGAAATGGAGACGCGTGCCAACGGCACTGCCACTGTCAACGGCACCACCAACACCGGATACGGAATGGCTTATCATGAGGTGGATCTCGTGCAAAACAACTCAAATACCGGTCAACTTTTCTTCGGCGAAAAACTCACCGGCGAGAACTCCCGCATGGAGTGGCCGCTATCACTGCCGGGATGCGTATCAGGAAGCATTGGAGTCCTGGAATGCTATTTCTTCCTCGACCGTGACGTCGAGGGACATCTTTCTTACGGACTCAACAACTCTCAACTCTACGCCGACTTTGACACCAAAACTTATCCCTCCACAGATTTCCGACAGCAAGAGCCTTATTTCACTGAAGTTGACATGCAGGGAGAAAACTCCACTGTATTTGTAGAATTTTATTCTCCCGATGATCTGAAAATTGCACACCTCGATTACTGGACTCTCACTTATCCGAGATACCTACCCACACTCCGCGACAGCAAAGGCAACAAAATCAATCAGGAATACATCTCTTTCCCCGACCTGCCACGCAATCGCACATGGGCCGCTACTTTCAATAACGCCGGCTCAATGGTGATCCTGGATGTCACCGACCCCACTGCCCCTGCCGTGCTCGATGCTCCTCTCAAAGGCGCTTCAAAGACCATACATATCACCAACAATTCCGACATACCCCAACTGATGGTATTTGACCCGCTGCAGACTCAAAAGCAGATCAGCGGTTACGACACCTCTTGCGGCTTTATGTCCAATCAAGACCTCCATGCTCGTGTGGCAGACGGTGCCGACCTTCTTATCATTCATATCCCTTCATTAAAGCAGCAGGCTGAAAAACTGGCCGCCATACATGAAAAGTATGACGGCATCAAGGTGGTCACCGCCTCTACTGAAGAGGTTTTCAACGAGTTCTCACAGGGCATACCGGATGCTATGGCTTACCGCTCTTTTGTCAAGGCGGCTTACTCTACCGACCATCCGGTGAAAAACGTACTCTTCCTCGGACCTCTTTCCGCTGATTATCGCGGTGTCGTCACCGAGCGCAATCAGCAGGAAAATATCATCGCATATCAACTCACTCCCATGAATCAGATACGCGGAGCGCAAAACGCCAACGACTTCTACGGAATGATGGACGACCGCTTCCAGCAGTCAGCACTTGAGAAAAACACCATGCATGTCGGTGTAGGCGTCCTCCCCTGTCGCTTCCCCGCTGAGGCTGAAATTATTATTGATAAGATCGAACGCTTCATCTCGCGCGATGACTTCGCTTATTACTCCAACAGATTTCTTAATATCGGAGGTATCGGCGACAATCATACCCACGACCTTCAGGCCAGAAGCATCGGCTCTATAATATCTAAAGTGGACTACGCCTCTTCGGTCATTACTCCTCTTATCGTTGATGCTTACGGTCACGAATCCGCTCACGATAAATTCTTTGACGTAATAGAAGACGGCACCCTCAATATCCTCTATTTCGGACACGGCGGTCCGTCACGACTCAATCGTGCAGGCAATTTCTTCACGATTAACGATGTCTACCGTCTGCGCAACACGTTCACTCCCTTCATGGGATTTGCCGGTTGCGAGATTTCCGGTTGCGACCGCGGAATACGCGGACTCGGAGAAGCACTCGTCACTGCTACTCAATACGGTCTGATCGGAACACTGCTCGCTACACGCGAGACCTGGTCCGGACAGAATTTCGACCTCTTCCAGACATTCATGATCAATATGTTCTGCGACGGAAGCGATGTCTCCTCGCCCCTGCATAAGGAGCCGCTCACCATCGGTGAAGTGTTCGCCCGCGCCAAGACAAGATCCACTTACAATAACGAACTCGCTTACCAACTCCTCTGTGATCCGGCTATCGTGCTCCCCACTGTCTCACGCTCTCTCGTGCTTGATGAAAATAAATATCAGGCCACTGTCGGAGAATACAACACCATCAGCGGATATGTGGCGCAGAATGGAGACAATACCGCCATCGATGAGTCTTTCTCCGGTGAAGTTGTCATAAGGGTGATGGAGCCGTTCAAGCAACTCACCTCACAGGATATCTGCACCGGCGATGACCCGGAAACCACCCAGACCATCGACCTTATTTATGCCGACACACAGGTGGCCATGACCACGGCTCAAGTGGAAAACGGACGCTTCACCGCTCAGATTTTTATCCCTGAGAAAATGAAGGAATACGGCGTCAAGTCGAGTCGTATACACTCCTGTGCCTACGATCCCTCCACACGCATTGTGGCTGCATCAATGTATCCCATGACTTTCACAGACAGCGAGCTTCCCTCCACGCAAGACAAGGACAACAATCCTCCTGTAATTGACATCATGGAATATGACGAGGACGCCAACGTAATCCGCGTCGCTGTCCATGACGATGTGGCACTCTCTTTCAGCAAACTCCCGCTCACCGAAAGCTTCACGCTCAAACTGGACGGACGCATCAATTCTACTGCTGCGCGACATGAGGCTATCGTCAGTGACAACGGACGCTCTATGGAGAAGGATATCCCGCTAAGCGATCTTTCAGAGGGCTCACACAGCGCTCTGCTCACAGTGGCCGACGTCGCCGGAAATACCGCTTCGCGCGAAATAATCTTCTCTTATTATCCCAATCGCCCGAGATACATTATCCGTCTCATTGAAGATGCCGTTAAGGATAAGGCTACATTTACTATCGATGGGAATATGCCTCAGACGGCCGACATTATCATCATGTCTTCCAACGGTGATATTATTTACCGCGCTCCGGTTAATGGTCAAGAGTTCGTCTGGAATGTCACCGACGCCGACGGCAATCCTCTCACTCCGGGCCTATATAAGGCCTACCTGCTCGAGACCGGCACTCATTCCGATAAGAGCCACTCCCCGACCATCGACATACCGGTAATTTAATATACTCATACAATAATTCCATATAAATTAAGTTATAGTAATAGGCTTTATCCACAAAGCCTGTTATGACCATGACTTTTAAGAGACTTATACTGACATCATGCCTGGGCTTCGCATTCGCGTTCGGCGCCTACGCAGAGAATGACATAAAGGACAATGACTTCAATCCGGTAAATACCGGCGTCACCACCCTCAGCATCGCCCCCGACGCGCGCGGCAGCGGTATGGGCAACCTCGGTGCTGCTACCGACCCGGATATGAACTCGCAGTTCTGGAATCCTTCCAAATATGCCTTCGGATACTCTACCGGCGGCCTCGCTCTGTCATATACCCCTTGGCTGCGTAAGATTGTCAACGATATATTCCTCGCCAATCTCGCGGGATATTGGAAACTCGGCTCGGGTGACAACCAGGCACTCTCCGCATCTTTCCGCTATTTCTCACTCGGTGAGGTGACTATGAGCGGCTCAAGCGGTGCTGTGGCCGCTCAGACCATCAACCCTTACGAGTTGGCATTCGACATCGGCTATTCCCGCAAACTATCATCCAAGTTCTCTATGGGTGTCGTGCTTCGTTACATTCTTTCTGACCTCTCCTATGAGGACGCTTCTTCAGGAGAGACCAACACGGCCGCCTCCGCCTTCGGTGCCGACATCTCGGGATATTTCGTCACATATCCTATGATAGGTCGCAATGAGTGTCAGTTCTCCTGGGGCTTCGATATCTCTAATATAGGCTCTAAAGTCAGTTATGACCATGGCGCTTCTTATGCGTTCCTGCCCACCAACCTCCGACTCGGTGCCAACTTCATGTTTCCTCTCGCCGACTATCATTCTCTCGCTATCGGACTGGACCTCAACAAACTCCTCGTTCCCACCAAACCCCGACAGAAGGATTATGATATGAGCACAGCCGAAGGTCAGGCTGAATATGAGGAGGCGCTCGATAAATGGGAGAATATGTCGCCCATCTCCGGTATATTCAAGTCTTTCACGGACGCTCCGGGTGGATTTAAAGAGGAATTGCAGGAGATAAATGTATCTGTAGGCGCTGAATACAATTACAATCAGCAGTTTTTCGTCCGCGCGGGTTACAACTATGAGAATGCCAACAAAGGCGGACGCTCATACTTCGCTTTCGGTGCCGGCTTCTCGCTTAATGTCGTGCAACTTGACGCTTCTTATATGCTCGCCACTGCTCAGAGTTCACCACTCGACCAGACTCTGCGCTTCACGCTTACATTCGATATGGATGGTCTGCGCGACCTTCTCGGTAAACGACGCAAATAATACACAATATTATGCTTAGGATTGGCTCCGGATATGACGTACATCGCCTCGTGGAAGACCGCGCTCTGTGGCTATGTGGCATTAACATCCCGCATACACACGGGCTGCTCGGACACAGTGATGCCGATGTAGCCATTCACGCTCTCTGCGACGCGCTCCTCGGCGCTCCCGCGCTGGGGGATATCGGCAAGCATTTCCCGGACTCCGACCCTCACTATAAGGGTATCGACTCTAAAATCCTCCTTCGGCATGTCATGGAATTAATCAACTCCCGAGGCTGGCAACCGGTAAATATCGATATCACAATTATGGCTGAAGCGCCTAAATTACGCCCGCATATTGACTCTATGCGCCAATGCCTCGCCGACATTCTGAGTATTCCCACCGACTGCGTTTCCGTCAAAGCCACTACCACTGAAGGATTAGGCTTCACCGGACGCAAAGAAGGAATAGCCGCACAAGCCACCGTCCTGCTCTCCAAAACAAACGCATAACTCTGACTTAACACCCACCTCATCACTCATAACTCTGACCTAATACCTAAAATAATGTTAACTCCTACCCAACAGAGGGCTGTCGAGGCATCTGAAGGACGGGTAAGAGTCGTGGCCGGAGCCGGCTCCGGAAAGACACGCGTACTCGCCCATCGATTTGCTTATCTCGTCAACGAACTCGGCATCGCTCCCGGAAATATACTCTGCATCACCTTTACCAATAAGGCTGCGCAAGAAATGAAACACCGCATCGCTGCTATCGTAGACAGCGGAGCGGTCAATGATTTTGTATGCACCATTCACTCTTTCTGCGTAAAATTCCTGCGCAGGGAGATATATCGCATCGGTTACCCCAAAAGTTTCACCGTCATCGATGAGGAAGACTGCAAGATGCTCGCCAAGCAGGCTATGCAGGAATTTGGCATCGACCGTAAGAAAACTACCGTAGAGCGCTTCCTCAAAAGCGTCGCGGGACTCAAAGGATGGGATCCCGACGCTTACATTCAGCGGCATCTTCTCCCCAATGCTTCTCCGGAGACCCCCGATGCTATCATTAGATACATCCGCCTCCAACTCAAACTTTACGCTCTTGACTACGACGACCTGCTATATTTTACTCTCTATATACTCAATCATTTCCCCGATGCCAGAGAGTATTGGACTGACAAACTCAATTATGTCATGGTAGATGAGGTGCAAGACTGCTCGGGCGATGACTGGAAACTACTCCATGCGCTTACTTCCAAGCACGGCAATCTCTTCGTGGTCGGCGACCCTGACCAGGCTATATATGAATGGCGTGGCGGAAATCCCAGAATCTTTGTAGACTTCAAACCACAGACCGACATTATTCTTGACCGAAATTTCCGCTCTACTCCGGATATTCTCGATGTAGCCAATTCAATTATTGAAAATAATAAAAATCGCGTAAAAAAGACGCTATATACTAAGCGACTCAATGAGCATCCCGTAGTTTACCGCCACTGCAAAACGGAAAAAGAGGAGGCACAACAGATCGCTGACACTATCCTCGAAGGTGTAAAGGAGGGACGTGCGCTGTCGGAATTTGCAGTGCTCTACCGCTCATCCTTTCTTTCCCGTCAGATAGAGCAGGCTCTTCTTAAAAACAAGCTGCCTTACACCGTATGGGGAGGAGTGCGCTTCTTCGAACGCCGCGAGATAAAAGACGTGCTGGCATATCTGCGTCTGATAGCCAATAATGCCGACGACCTCTCTTTCACACGCATCGTCAATATTCCCTCCCGTAAGTTCGGTGATGCTTCACTCAAATTGCTTCGCTCTATCGCTGAGGAAGAACAGACACCTCTCTTCACCACGCTTTGCAATAATCTGAATAACCCTAAGTTCAATCGCCAACAAATGCGCGACTTCGTGGCGCTAATACAGGATGCGCGAGAACTCGCCGAGCATCTGCCCGTCAGCGAACTCACCGACAATCTTCTGACCCGCAGCGGACTCTCGGACGCTTACCGCACCGACGAGTCGGAAGAAAGACTCGAGAATATTCAGGAACTCGTCACGGCCATGAGGGAATTTGAAAAGATACAGGTAGATGAGATGGATGCCGGGCTTTATGGATATCTGCAGGAAATTTCTCTATATACCAACCCGGACTTCCACCGTGATGGCAGCAATGTGCGTTTGATGACCATTCATCAGTCAAAAGGCCTGGAGTTTCCCACTGTATTTGTCATCGGACTTACAGAAGGTATCTTCCCCAATCACCGCTCCATTCGCGAACGCCGTAAGGATGGTGAGGAGGAGGAACGACGGCTGATGTATGTCGCTGTGACCCGTGCCTGTGATATGCTCTATCTCTCAGAATCGGAAGGATATATGGACGATAACGGGGCTTTGAAATATCCTTCCCGATTTATATCGGAGGCCGACACTGATTTATTGCAGATTGAGGGTGATCCTGACCCGAAACTCCTGGAAGGCACACGCAATCTTATCTCCATTCTTGAAAGCGAACTAAACCTCAAGGATGAAGCGGTATGGACGGCCGGAACCGAGGTAAACCATAAGGTCTTCGGCCAGGGCATCGTACAGTCGTATGACACTGCTTCCAAATCATATCGCGTCAAATTCGGCAACAACATCCGCAACCTCGTGCCCCGCGTCCTCACTAAGACCCCATTCCACAAAAAATGTTAACGCAGGGGCAGCGTATTTTCGAGTGAATTTCGGCTATCTCGGAGGGAGCTATGCGAGCATAGTGACCGGAGAGATGGGCGAAAGGCGCCGAAAAGACGCTACCCCTGCGTTAATATTTTTTGTGGAATGGGGTCTAAGACCTAAAGAAATATAAAAATTTGGTAATTGCACAAATAATTACTAAATTTGCAAAGTGTTTTTCATAGTATTAAATTAAGATTAAGGTTTGAGGCCGTCACTTTGTGAAAAGAGACGGCCTTAGTTTTTTACTCCCTAAACTCATAAACCCTATAAACCTCACGTTCCCAAGCCGCAATACGGCTTGGGAACGTGAATAAAAAAAGATTAATTGTCTCTCGACAACTAATCCTCTAACCTTAAATCTAATACCATGAAAAACACATGCAAAATTAATAATAATAAATTTAATTTGCAAATAAAAAATTGTTAAAAACCGCTAAAAATTAGACAATTACAATTTTTAAGCCTATCAAAAATTTATAAAAACAGTGTATATTTATAGCATCAAATATACATCAAGTTTACATTTGTAAATAATCACCCAACTCCAACCGCCAAATTTCACCCACCCAACATGACAATTTGACAAAATGCAAACCACCCCCTCCACCATTCCGCGCAACGTACGGACATGCCTCCGGCATGTTTAAAAATTTATCTACCTCATAACTCATCACTCTGACCTCTGACCTACCTCGCCATACCGAGCAACGTACGGACATGCCTCCGGCATGTGGCATTGATAATCACAGGGTTATAACCACATATCGAAGGCATTATCCGACGTAAGACTCTTTCCTCTTACCAACCTACTTTACGGGAATTCTTACCCTTCTTCTCAACATAAATCCCCTTCGAAGGCTTATTGACCCTAACACCGCTAAGGTCATAATACACCTTATCATCACTATTCATCTCCTCTTCAGCAGCCACCACATTAACCCCCGAAGCACCCACTCGCTTATACACCACCCGACTTTCGTTAAGTCCCCTAAGTATCAACTCATCATCCGTAAGCGACTCAATAATCCAAATAATAGTGCTATTTACATCGTAGACACCCAGAGATAAATGAAGTATCTCTCCGTCCTCTACTAAAATATCACTGATTACGTTATGACCACTATTCGATGTAGGATCTCCATTCTGATAATAAAAGCATCCATATCCCCCTTGTTGATATTCTAAAACTTCTGCTGTTTCCGTGACTGAGAGACCGTATAGATGCGCCGGATGTTGAGGCTCCCCAGTAAGATACCCAAGATACAAATACTTCATATTTGCGGGTGCTTTCTCATATGTACTGCCATCCATATATCCCGTAAATCCACCATATTCCCCCGTAACCGACACCAATTCCCAAGTGCCAAGCAAATCAAGCGAACGATAACCCTTATTCCCGGCAAAAGCCGACATCCCAAAAA